>JAFUTN010000004.1 GCA_017484225.1 Alphaproteobacteria bacterium | reverse complement strand
AGAACGAATTTGCCCCGGTTTCAAAGATGAGTTGATAAAGTTCTGAAAATAAGGCATACCATATTTAGCTGTCATTTCAAACAGTAACTGGGATTTTTCATCTTCCCACGGAAAATCCGGAGTCATATTATAAGTCGGAATCGGAAAGGTAAATGGTCTGTCCATAACATCGCCATCCATCATTGTTTCAATGTAAGCGCGGTTAATCATATCCATTTCTTTCTGCAGTTCACCATAGGTAAACGGCATTTCTTCCTGTCCTTCAATAATCGGCATAAAGTTCTCATCGTGACTTGCAATATGACCTCCGATATATGGATGCTGATCACGCAAATCCTCCGGACATACCCAGTCAAAGGTAAAATTTGTAAACGGAGTTTGCGAGCCCCAACGGGATGGAACATTTAAATTATATACCAATTCCTGAATGCACTGCTTAACCTGATTATAAGACATGTTGTCTTTGCGAACATACGGAGCTAAATATGTATCAACTGATGAAAATGCTTGTGCACCAGCCCATTCATTTTGTAATGTTCCCATAAAGTTTACCATTTGACCAACTGCAGATGAGAGGTGTTTCGGCGGATTCGCTTCGGCCTTACCTCGAACACCATTAAATCCTTCTTTAAGCAAGTTTTTTAAAGACCATCCGGCGCAATATGCTGCTAACATATCCAAATCGTGGATATGAATATCACCGTTACGGTGGGCTTCTCCTACTTCAGACGGATAAACGTGGCTGAGCCAATAGTTGGCAGTAACTTTACCGGATACATTCAAAATTAAGCCACCATTGGAATAACCTTGGTTTGCATTGGCATTAACACGCCAGTCAAGCTTTTCCAGATATTCGTTAATTGAACTTTCTACGTCCACCATAACTTTTTTGTCGGCACGCATACGATTGCGTTGGTCACGATACAAAATATAAGCCTTGGAAGTGGCAAAATAGTTTGCCGAAATCAATACTTGTTCCACAATATCCTGAATTTGTTCTATTGACGGCAGGGATTCGGTAAATTTGTGGTTAATCACCTTCATTACCTGAGCAGTCAGAAGCCATGCATCAGATTCGCCAAACTCTCCGGTACTTGTGCCGGCTTTTAAGATGGCGTTATAAATTTTAGATTCGTCAAAAGGTGCAAGAGTGCCGTCTCTTTTGGTAACATTATGCACATCAGTTTTAATTTTGTTCAAATTAGGATTTTGCTCCTCGGCCATTTTTATTTATCTCCTCTTATGGTGGTTATCATTTTTTCACTGGTATACAATATATAGATGAATAAAAAGTTAAAACAACAATATATTGTGGTTATACTCAAGAATTTAACGATAATAATTTTTTTGGCGTAATTGATGTAATTAAAGCAAGATTCTCAAACTTGCGACAAGCAAAAAATTTTTTTAAAATAGTGGATAACTCTATAAGTGTTTAATTTTTCAAAATAATATTTTTTTTCACAAATTGTTATCGGTGGATAAAATGGTTAAAATTGCTCAAACAGCAAAAAAACTTACAGAGAGATTTCTTAAAATACAAAAACATATAATTGTGAATAATATATTGAAAAAACAAGATAAATTTTTCTATAAAAAAGTGTAAAAAATTGTTTTCATAAGTTTAACGAGATTCAGAATACTAAAATTCTTAAAAATCCGATTCTATGCGGATAAAAATCTGAGCAATTTTGCGAATCGTATTTTTTAAGCAGCACATAAAAAGGTATAAAACGGATTCGGATTTGACATTATCCGAAATATAACTTACTTTGCTATATATAATAAAGTGATGGGAGGGATAAAATGAAAAATTTTGTTTTGTTATCGGCTGTTTTTTTGTGCCTTTGCGGTTGCGGCGATTCCGATAAGGATGAAATATACAACGAAAACAATACTACCGTGAAAAACGGGGTGGTATATGATATTGATGAAAAACCGATTAACGGTCTTTATAAGGTTTATTATGCCAACGGTAATGTTAAAATGGAAGTGCAGAGTAAAAACGGTGTTCCCGACGGCGAAGGAAAGTTTTATGATGAAAACGGAAATATTCAGTTTGCCGGAAATTTTGTCGGCGGTAAAATAGAAGGAAAGTTTTATAATTATTACGAAGACGGCTCCGTTCACAACGAAATGAATTATAAAAACGGCGAGCAGGACGGAGAGCAAAAATTACTCAATCCTGACGGTTCTTTATCGGTTTCCGTTATGGTGGAAAACGGCAAAGTTGTAAGCGGATATGCAATGGAAAACGGAAAACAGGTTCCGTTTACTCCGGAAGAGTTGGCTCAGGTTATGAATACGGAAGAAAAAAGCGCAGAAGAAAGTAATACTCAAAATGAAGAAAATCCCGAAAAAACGGAAACAGAGGAATAAAATAAAAAGTGCCGGCGGTTAAAGCCGGTATTTTTTTTGCCGTAAAATGCAAAATTTTTTATTTTTTATCTGGATTCAGGGCTAAAAATGTGATATATTTATCTCTGTTTTGGGTATAAAAAATTATTTTCAGGGAGTCAATATGAGTATAAAAAAATTACCTACATTAACGTTTAACGCCGGTGAATATGTTGTTTATCCTACCCATGGTGTCGGGAAGGTTGCTGATATTACCAAACAGACAATTTCCGGTACGGAGCTGGAATTGTTGGTGGTTAATTTTGATAAAGAAAAAATGACATTGCGCATACCGACATCCAAGTTGAGCAGCGTAGGTCTTCGTAAAATTTCTGACGAAAAAACCATGAATGAGGCATATGCTACATTGAAAACAAAAGCAAAGGCTCGCAAAATTATGTGGTCACGCCGCGCTCAGGAATATGAAAATAAAATAAATTCAGGTAATCCGGTTGCGATTGCCGAGGTTGTGCGTGACTTATATCGCAATGAAAATATTGCCGAACAGTCATACAGTGAACGCCAGATATATGAACAGGCACTCGGTCGTTTGGCCAGTGAAGTTTCAGTGTTCAGTAACTGCAGTATAGATGAGGCAAATCAAAAATTGTTGGATATTTTGGCAAAATAATTTTTTGCTTTTACTGATTCGCCGGTGTAAAAACCGGCGTTTTTTTGTGGTTATGTATTGACCTTTGGCAAAAGATGTTATAAATTGCAAAAAGTTTTAATGTAAAGGAAGAAAAAGAAGATGCTTACTTTCAGTATATATTCCATCAATATTATCCCTTAGGGGATTGAGGCATCTTTACACATAAATCTACTTAAAAAATAACCACTTGAATTGTAATCACTTTATTTTACAGGTATTGAAATATGACAAAATACTATGCTGAGGTTAAGGCAAAACCTGACTTTGTTGAATTAGAAAAAGAAGTATTAAACTTTTGGGAAGAAGATAAAACTTTTGAAAAATCGGTGCATAATCGTGACGGTGCCGCCGAATTTGTTTTTTATGACGGACCTCCGTTTGCCAACGGAACGCCGCACTACGGGCATATTATGGTTTCTTACGTTAAAGACGTAGTTGCCCGTTTTCAGACTATGTGCGGCAAAAAAGTTGAGCGTCGCTTGGGTTGGGATTGCCACGGTTTGCCTGCCGAAATGTCGGCCGAAAAACAGCTTGGTGTTTCCGGACGTAAACAAATTGAAGCCTTTGGGGTGGAAAAATTCAATGATTTTTGCCGTAAAGATGTTTTGAAATATTCCGGCATCTGGGTAGAAATGTTTAAGCGTATCGGTCGTTGGGTTGATTTTAATCACGACTACAAAACCATGAATCTGCCGTTTATGGAATCAGTGATTCATAATTTCAAAGAACTTTATGACAAAGGTTTGGTTTATGAAGATTACCGCGTATTGCCGTATTCGTGGGCAGCAGAAACTCCGCTTTCCAACTTTGAGGTGAATTTAGGCTACCGCGATAAAACCGATAATGCCATAACGGTTATGTTTACGCTTGAGACAGGGCAAAAAATCTTAGTGTGGACCACAACTCCGTGGACATTGCCGTCAAATTTGATGCTTGCTGTCGGCAAGGATATTGAATATTCGGTTATGGAAGAAGCCGGACAGCAATATATTATTGCCACTGCACGTTTGGGAAGCTATAAAAAACAACTTGAACAGGCAACAAAAGTCGGCACGATTAAAGGCGAAGAATTGCTCGGATTGAGTTATGAACCGATGTTCCCGTATTTCAAAAATTTGAAAGAAAAAGGCGCATTTAAGGTGCTTTCCGGCGAATTTGTTTCCACCGAAGATGGTACCGGCGTTGTGCATATTGCCCCGGGCTTTGGTCAGGATGACTTTGAGGCTTGCCGCGCTTATGATGCCGAATTTCCGGTTGTTTGTCCGGTTGATGAAGCCGGAAAATTTACCTCCGAGGTGCCTGATTATGAAGGTAAGCAGGTATTTGAAACTAATGAGCCTATTTTAGCTTGGCTGAAGAATAACGGCTTACTCGTTAAAAAAGAGCAATATACTCACACATATCCTTATTGCTGGCGCACCGATACACCGCTGATTTATAAAGCCATGAGTTCATGGTTTGTGAAAGTTACGGATTTTCGTGATGAAATGGTTAAAAATAATCAGCAAATCAACTGGATTCCGTCGCATATCAAAGACGGTCGTTTCGGCAAGTGGCTTGAGGGCGCGCGCGACTGGTCAATTTCACGCAACCGCTTTTGGGGAACTCCGATTCCGGTCTGGAAGTCCGATAACCCTAAATTCCCGCGCGTTGATGTTTTGGGTTCAATTAAGGAAATTGAAGAAAAAACCGGCGTAACCGTAGATAATTTACATAAGCCTTATATTGATGATGTGGTTTACCCTAACCCTGATGATCCGTCGGGCAAAACCATGATGCGTCGTGTGAGTGATGTGTTTGACTGTTGGTTTGAATCCGGTTCAATGCCTTATGCGCAAGTGCATTATCCGTTTGAGAATAAAGAGTGGTTTGAAAATCATTTTCCGGCCGACTTTATTGTTGAAGCGATTGATCAAACCCGCGGCTGGTTTTATACTTTAACCGTATTGTCAACCGCTTTGCACAATCGTCCGGCTTTCAAAAACTGTATTTGCACCGGCTTGCTGATGGCCGAAGGCGGACAAAAGCTTTCAAAACGTTTGAAAAACTATCCGGACCCGAACGAAATTTTGGATACCATCGGTTCTGATGCTTTACGTTGGTTCTTGGTATCTTCTCCGGTCTTAAAAGGCGGAAATGTTGCGGTTGATAAAGAGGGTAAAGAAATTGCCAAGGCCTCGCGCTCGGCAATGATTCCGTTGTGGAATGCCTTTTATTTCTTCACACTTTATGCCAATGCCGAGGATTATAAAGCCAAAGAAATCAGCTCTTCAAGCGAGGCTATGGATAATTATATTTTATCTAAGCTCAAATTATTGAGTGAAAAGGTTAAACATGGGCTGGAAACTTATGATGTTGCCGAAGCTTGTAATGAATTGACCAACTTTATTGAAATTTTGAATAACTGGTATATTCGCCGCACACGTGAACGTTTCTGGAAAGGCGAGCCTCAAGCTTTTGATACGCTTTATACGGTTTTGGTAAATGTTTGCAAAATAGGTGCGCCTTTAATGCCGTTTGTCGCTGAGTATGTTTATAAAAACTTAAGCGGCGAAGAGTCCGTTCACTTGTGCAATTATCCGGATTTGAGCGCGATTAAGGCAGATGAAAAACTGATGAGCGATATGGATTTTGTGCAGGATTTATGTTCCACCGGCAAGTTTATTCGTGAAGAAAAGAACTTGCGCAACCGCCTGCCTTTGAGCGGCCTAACGCTTATCGGTGCAGAGCTTTCGGAAGAATATCAGGAAATTGTGAAAGACGAGCTGAACGTAAAGAGTATAAATTTTGATGACAACTTGAGCAATTATGCCACAAAGAGCGTATATCTTTATACTCCGCTGTTGGGCAAGACTTTAGGCAAAGATATGGGTGCGGTTATGGCAGCTTATAAGCAGGGCAACTGGATTTTAAACGAAAACGGAACGCTTGAAATCGGCGGCAAAACTTTGACTCCGGACTTGTTTGAAGTTCGTTTGGATATGAAAGAAGGTGTTGCAGGGCTTTCCTTTGCCGAAAACAGAGCTGTTTTGACTCTTGATACTGTTGTTACGCCGGAACTTAATCGTGAAGGTATGGCTCGCGACTTTGTGCGCCTTGTTCAAACTTTGCGCAAAGATAAGGATTTCAATATTTCTGACCGCATTGAGCTTTCGTATGCTACCGAAAACAGCGAACTTGCTTTGGCTTTGCGCGAAAATAAAGACTATATTTCCGAGCAGGTTTTGGCTGTTAGGGTGGTAGAAAATTGTGTTGGCGGCACAAAAGCCGAGATTGACGGTGCCGAGCTTTGTTTTGATGCCAAAGTCGCATAAATGGAAAAGGTGCATAAATTGTTGGCTAAAGATAAAAAGAGTGTTGCTGAATTAAATAAAGAAGAAGCGGCGGCTGAATTGGAATATTTGGCGGCAGAAATAGCTCGTGCCGATAATGCCTATTATCAAAATGATGCTCCGGATTTAACTGATGCCGAATACGATTTGTTGAAACACCGTAATGCGGAGATAGAAAAACTTTTTCCGGATTTAGTGCGTGCCGATAGTCCGTCCAAACGTGTCGGTTCGGAGGTGTTGAGTAAATTCGGTAAAATAGAACACCGCTTCCCGATGCTTTCGCTCGGAGATGTTTTTTCGCTGGACGAAGTAGACGATTTTGTGATGAGCGTGAAGCGTTTTTTGAACACGCCGGAAAATATTACGTTTATGGCAGAACCGAAAATTGACGGTCTGTCGTTTTCGGCACGCTATGAAAACGGAATTTTTGTTTCCGGTGCCACCAGAGGAGACGGGGTGACGGGCGAAGATATTACGGCAAACTTAAAAACGATAAAACAGCTGCCGCTTAAACTTCCGCACGGTGTTCCCGATATTTTGGAGGTTCGCGGTGAGGTATATATGGCAAAAAATGATTTTTTTGCTCTTAATGAAAAAGCATTAGCCGAACATACAAAGATTTTCGCCAATCCGCGCAATGCCGCAGCCGGTTCATTACGCCAACTGGATGCACGTATTACTGCAGAGCGCAATTTAAGTATTTGGGCATATACATGGGGAGAAGTTTCTTCTCGTCAGTGGCAAACACAAGAAGAGTTTTTTATTAAGCTGAAAGAATGGGGATTTCCGGTAAATCCGCTTAACAAATTATGCTCTACTCTTGATGAAATAGAAGACAATTTTCAGCATATAATGGAGATACGGGCAGACTTACCGTATGATATAGACGGAGTTGTGTATAAGGTTAATTCCATTGATTTGCAAAATCGTTTGGGTTTTTTAACTCGCACGCCGCGGTGGGCGATAGCACATAAATTTCCGGCCGAACAAGCTCTGACACGTATAGTAAATATTCGTGTTCAGGTGGGGCGCACAGGGGCATTAACACCGGTTGCCGATTTGGAACCGGTTAATGTCGGAGGAGTGATTGTTTCGCATGCCACACTTCATAATGAAGATGAGATTGCCCGCAAAGATATTCGTATCGGAGATATGGTGGTTGTGCAACGAGCCGGTGATGTTATACCGCAAATTGTGGAAGTTAAGCTGGATAAACGTCCGGCAGAGGCAAAGCCGTTTGTGTTTCCGAATGTTTGTCCGGAATGTGGAGCTCATGCAATCAGAGAGGAAAATGAGGCCATCAGACGTTGCACAGGCGGTTTAACCTGTCCGGCGCAAGCTAAAGAGCGCCTAAAGCATTTTGTGAGCAAAGATGCATTTGATATTGTCGGTTTTGGTGATAAAGTCGTGGAAGAATTTTTTGCTGAAGGTATTTTGCATAATCCGGCGGATATATTTACTCTTGAAGAACGCAATAAAAACAATGCAGATGACCTGTTTGCACATAATACCGACAAGGGGCTGGAACTTGAAAAACGCAACGGATGGGGAAAATTGTCCGTTAATAATTTGTTTGCGGCCATTAATCAGCGTCGGCAAATAACGTTACCCCGTTTTATATATGCCTTGGGGATTCCGCAGGTGGGGAGTGCAACGGCACTTTTGTTGGCAAAAAACTATGGCTCGTTTGATGCGTTGCAAAAAGATATGTGCGCCAAGGAAACGGCTAAACTCGTGGCAATAGACGGTATCGGCGGTGAAATGGCTAAAGATATTGCCGAGTTTTTCGGAGAAGAACATAATTTAAAAGTGATTGCGGAATTACGCCAATATGTTGAGGTTGAAAATTATGTAAATGATGAGGTGACGGATTCCCTTTTGAGCGGAAAAACGGTGGTGTTTACCGGAACGCTTACAAGTCTTACACGAGGCGAGGCAAAAGCTTTGGCTCAGCGTTTTGGTGCAAAAGTTGCCGGTTCGGTTTCCTCCCATACCGATTTTGTGGTTGTAGGTGCAGATGCCGGCAGCAAGGCTAAAAAAGCTGCAGAGCTTGGTATTACCATATTAAGTGAAGATGATTTCATTCAAATGACCAGATAACTTGTATGGAAAAGATAATGACACTCAGGGAATATTTCGGCTACATAAAAGAGGATATGCAAAGAGCAAAAAAACAGCTTGATGATATCTATAGTATGCGAATAGCTATCGTTTTTGCACTTGATATAATCGGGGTGATGTGTTTTGCTTTGTTGAAAGAAAAATTTCCGTTGCCGATATTTTTTGTTCTTGTATGCGTAAATGCACTGATAATTATTGATTCTTTGTGGCATATTTTAAAGGAAAATATTCAAAATAATATGCCGTATTTGTATGATGATGAGTGCAAAAAATATGGTAATGTGCAGTCGGAATTTACCTGCCGGATAAATTTTATCGGCAATGTCAGGTTTCGCGGGTTCAGTGGCCACATTTATATTTATTCTGATGCGGTTTTACTGAAATTTGGTAAGCGGTGTCTGGTAATCAATAAGACAGAACAGATTAAACTCAACAAAGTTATTTTCGGGTATCGGTGCGAATTAGAGTGCGCCAAAAAATATGTGCAGTGCAGCCTGAATTCGCGACAAGCAGAGAGTTTACAAAACTGGATACAAACCGGAGATACCATGTAAAAGAAGTTTCTTATAAAGTTTTGATAAGTCTGCTATTTATTTCTTTACAAAAAAAAGTTTTATCAATATACTAACCCTAGGACACTATAAAAGAGTGTTCTGGGGTCTAGAAGCCTCTCGCAAATAAAAAAATGTGTGCTTTATGCATCTTTCAGTTGTGTATGCATGACTGGAAGGCGGTGTAATAAGGCTATATGTGTGTAGTTGAATAAACCGCACTAAATTTGCGTAGTTTCTAGCTTCCAGTCGCTTTTTTGAAAGCGATTTTTTTTATTGCTATATTAAGGAGACTAGGATGAAAAAAATATTTGTAATTTTAGGGATAATGATTTGGTGTAATAACGTTTATGCGGATTGTCTATCCAATATAAGATATGGTACTACTTGCCGCACTTGGAAACCTGGGGTTGAAAATAACTGCGGAAACGGGTGTACTTATACTTATGATGAAGAAACTAAGACTATAAATGTCACGACAACAGGTGAAAATACTATGATATCAGGATCTGCTTTCAGACCGATTGCTTACGAAAATAATACTATTCCCACAACTGACAATATTGTTATAAATGGAGTGATTAAACTAAGCAGTAATGTTTTTAATAATTCAACTGTCTCAATATCCGGCGCCGACGGCACTCTTGTTTTGACAGGAGTAGGCCATCATGCTTTTGGAGTAGGCGTTACTTTAGATGGAAATGTAGTGATTCCGGCAAATGCAACATTTGATTCACTCGCTTTTCACGGTGTAACGCTGGCAGACGGTGCCAAAATATATTGCGCAGTGGAAAACTGTGCGCAAAAAATGATTGATTCTTGTCAAGCCTATACCGGATCAGAAAGTAGAGGATGTCTTAACTATGTAAATTCTTTTATCCTTGATTCTGAAAAATTTGAACAAGCACCGGAGGGATGTGACTTTTGGTCAAACAAAGGCTGTTCAAAATGCACAAACTCCAATTATTCGTTGGAATACGGCTATTGTTATCGCAAACGTTACACCTTACCGGAAGCAGATGCGGCAACATCTGATGACAATGAAAATATGATTGAGTGGATTTTTGAGTAAATTATCCGTGTCCGATAACAGGATTAATCATCTTAACTCATTGAAAAAGATATAAAAAAGGCGTTTTGCAGGGTATTGTAAAAACTCAGCCGGAAATTGTGTTAAACCGGAGAGTTTAAGCTGCCCGTCAAACACAACGTCAAGGTGCTACAAATCGGTTACAACGACCGAGAAAAGCGGAAACTGCAGCAAGTCGTGCACATACACTGTGGCAAATAATCCGACTTGCGGAGCTAATGCTCACATAACTTACGGT
>JAFUTN010000054.1 GCA_017484225.1 Alphaproteobacteria bacterium | reverse complement strand
TAACCGCCGTAAAATTTTTATGGTATCAACGCCGACTGTTCAAGGCGTTAGCCGAATTGAATACGAATTTAACCTCTCGGATCAGCGACACTATATTGTGCCGTGTCCGCATTGCAAAAATAAGCAAGTGCTTAAATGGAAACAAATTCATTGGGAAAACAATGACTCTAAAACAGCCGTCTATATTTGCGAGTTTTGCGGTGGTATTATTGAAGAACATTATAAAACGTGGATGTTAGAAAATGGCGAATGGCAGAGGTTTAATCCCGAAAGTAATGTCGCCGGCTTTCATTTATCGTCTTTATATTCCCCAGTCGGCTGGTTTTCTTGGTCTGACGCCGTCAAACAATTTTTAGATGCAAACAAAAAAGACAATCTTTTGAAAGTTTGGGTAAATACAGTTTTAGGCGAAACGTGGCTTGAAAAAGGCGAAGCTCCAGAGTGGCAAATATTATTTGACCGCCGCGAAGATTATCAACAAGAGATTATCCCAAGCGGTGGCTTATTCTTGACCGCTGGTGCCGACGTTCAAAAAGACCGTATAGAGTGTGAAGTTGTCGCTTGGGGCAGAAATAAGGAAAGCTGGTCGGTTGGTTATTTCATTATCAACGGCGATACAGCCAGAGATAGCGTATGGAATGAGCTGACAGAGTTCGCGCACCGTTATTTTGAGCATAGCAACGGCGTAATGTTGCCGATTTCAAGATTTGCCATAGATAGCGGTTTCGCCACGCAACAAGTTTATGACTGGGTACGAAAGCAACCGCTCAATTTTGCGATGGCGGTTAAGGGAACGGATAGCGGCGTTACGCCATTAGGCTTGCCGACAAGAGTTGACCTTAATATAAACGGTAAAAAAATGCGTCGTGGCGCGAAAGTTTGGGCGGTGGGAACGTCAATTCTTAAATCGGAGCTTTATCAGTATTTAAGGCTTACTCGTAATGAAGACGAAAGTTATCCTGCCGGATATTGTCATTTTCCGAAATACGACAGCGAATATTTTAAGCAGTTAACCGCCGAACAGCTCGTTACCAAAGTTGTTCGAGGTTATCAAAAACGAGAATGGCAAAAAACACGTGAACGTAACGAGGCATTAGACTGTCGGATTTATGCGCGTGCCGCCAGTATTAGCTACGGAATAGAACAGTTTTCGGAAACAAAATGGAAGAATCTTGAAAAAGCACTTATTTCCGAAAAGTCCGAAACGGTTACTATTCCAGCGAAAAAGAAACCTATTCGAGCCTTTAAGCCCGATGTAATCAAAGCAGAAGACCCATATTTATAAGGATTTCAGATGACAAGGATTGAAACATTAAGACAACAATTAACGGAAGCGCAGACCGCATACCATGAGTTGATGATTGGTGCGCGGACTGTCAGCGTAAATGTTGAGGGCGTTGGCTCTACGTCATACGCACAAGCCGACAGCGCAAAATTAAAGGAATATATCGCTTATCTTGAAAGTGAAATAAGCAAGGAAACAGGAACAAGAAAACGCCGTGTCATAAAAGTTAGCTTTTAGAAAATCACGACTTGTAAGAAATTATTACAAGTCGGAGTATATGTATTTTTTGCATATACTTACTAAATTTGAAAAAATCAATTTTATGACTACTGCACATTTTACAGGTGTCGTAAAAAGCGGCTAATCTCTTGACATTTGGATTGCTTTATATTACACATAATTAGGAACAAACCCAGAAAGACCTCTTATTTTATAGTAAAATAATGTGAAACTCTGGGTAGATTTTTATGGTGAAAACAATGAACAAAACAGAAAAATCAATATTAAAAGGTATTAAAGAAGCTATCAAGATAAAGAAAAAATCTATGAAGAAGAACATTTATAAAGTTGAAGTTATGAAAAAAGACTCTAATACTAAATAAATTAAAGAATCCATAAAAGAGGTTATCATGGGGCAATTAGATGAAATAACAGAATTATTATCACAAAAAAGATTGGATAAATATAAAGGAATTTCAAAAGAAAATGCTTTTAAGTGTCATCTATATAATTCGGAATTAGCTGAAAGTTTTTATCAATCTTTAAGTTATTTTGAAATCATTTTACGCAATAAAATAGATAAAGTTTTTTCAAAATATCTTGGAGAAGATTGGCTCCTAAATCCTCAATACATTATTGGAAGAAATAAAGATAATATGGCAACAGCACTTTCTCATATAAAAGATACAAAGAAAAATTCTAATGATAAGAACCATATTATTTCAGAATTAAATCTGGGATTTTGGGTATATTTATTTTTACCTATTTATGAAGATGTTATATGGAAAAAATATCCTCAAATATTAGATGAGATTTTTGATAAAGCAAAAAGTAAAATAATTCTTAATAAAACTTTTTATCGGTTAAATAGGATTAAAATGTACCGTAACAAAATATTTCATTATGGTTCATTGCTTGTTATTTCTGATGAGCTTAGTAATCCGGCTAAGATGCACAATACAATTTATAGTATGTTAAAAGATATGAGTGCAAACAAATTGTTAAAAGAGATAAGAAAAATTGATACTTTTAATGGAAAGTACTTAAAAGGAAAGAGTTTGGGGATTTTAAAATAGAAAAGAGGGCGTCAATTACAATCAGGAAAACCCCTGCTCTAAAGAGCTTAATGTAATAATGTAGCCTCTCTATCTATACTAAATATAGCATTAAATTTCCAAAAGTCAAGATGTATTTTGATGACAGCAGGAAGAAAATCCCTGCTGTTTTTGTTTTAAAAGGTTAAACAATGGATGATACAAATTACAAAGGAGCATCACTTTCGGCAAAAGAGATGTTGAGTTGGCAACCTATACGGCATTCTGCAGATGCGGAATTAAACGGCGAATTGTCAACGCTTGTCGCACGTTCTCGCGATTTAATCCGTAATAACGGTATCGCCAGCGGAGCAATTCAGACATTGGTTGACAATGTTGTCGGTAACGGATT
>JAFUTN010000053.1 GCA_017484225.1 Alphaproteobacteria bacterium | reverse complement strand
GGAGCCTTTACCTCTACCTTTGGAGCCTCAACTACCGGAGCTTTAACTTCTACTTTCGGAGCCTCAACTGCCGGAGCCTTTACCTCTACCTTCGGAGCCTCAACCGCCGGAACTTTAACTTCTACCTTTGGAGCCTCAACCGTCGGAACCTTTACCTCTACCTTCGGAGCCTCAACCGCCGGAGCCTTTACCTCCACCTTCGGAGCCTCAACCGCCGGAGCTTTAACTTCTGCATCAGAAAATGATTCTACGATTGCATCTATATCATCTTCAAATTCATGAGAGTTAATCAGGTTCACTACTGCTTCATTACCCTTCTTTTCCGCAATGGAAAAAGCAGACCAACCTTTGGTATTTTCAATATCCGACTTTGCTCCGTGATCAAGCAAAAATCTTATCATATCAATATTGTTTGCATTAACAGCATAGTGTAGAGCAGTGTTTCCGGCCGCATTTGTGCCGTTAATATCATCACCGGCGGAAATTAAGTCTTGCACTTTGGCCCAATCACCGTTTTGTGCCGCACCGACAAGTTCATCTGTTGAGGCATAAGCATTAAAAGCTAACAGCATAGCTGTTCCGAACAATAGATATTTCTTCATCATTATTACCCTTTTGTTAGTTACAATTTTCCCCATATTAAAACATAAATATTTAAGAATCAACTTATTTTACGGCCATGCCTGCCGATAAAAGAAAAATAATGCTGGATTTTAGATAAAAAAATAACTAGCATTACCCCATAAAAAAGGAAAAAAGATGTCATACGAGTTAATGTTTCAAAAAGCAATTACCCTGCAGCAAAACGGTGCTTTGAATGAGGCCGAGCAAATATATCGTCAAATTTTGGAGACGGCACCGCAAAATTCAGATGTTCTTAATCTTTTGGGTTTGGTTGCTCAAGCCAAGGGTATTCATAATGAGGCAATAACTTATTTCTATAAAGCGGCAGAGTTTGCACCTAAACATTTTCCGATTTTTTTTAATTTAGCCGTGTCGCTTGAGGCAACAGAAAGACATTTGGAAGCAATAGAAGCCTATACAAAAGTGCTGCAATTAAATCCGCAGATAAAGGAGGCGCATTGCGGAATTGCCGATATATACTGGAAGTTAGGCAATAAGGAAAAGGCAAAACAGGAATTTTTGTCAGCAATCGGAATTGATAATAACTATATTGAAGCATTGGCAAATCTGGCGGACTTGGAAGATAATACTTCCGAATTGCAAAATTTATGTGAAAAATTTCCGTCATCACCGTTAGCGCCTTATTATTTGGCGCGTCGTTTTTTCAGCGAGCAAAAATATGCCAAAGCCGAAAATCTTTTACTCCTTGCCGATACTTTGTGTGATTCTGACGAAATTAAAACTTTAGCGGCTCAGTGTATGCTTGCTTCAGGCAATAAAACAGAGGCCTTAAAGTTTTTTTATCAGGCGGCAATTATTAATTCTCACAATGTCACGGCACTGGTGTATATTGCAGATTTGGAAACCGAAAATCAAAATTACACCGAGGCGGAAAAATATTATAAAAAGGCAATAGAAATTGATGCCGGCAATTTGCAGGCTCATACAAATTATGCCAATATGCTTTGCAAAAAAAATCGTCCTTTAGAGGCTTTGGAAGAATATCGTCAAGCGGTTATTATTTCTCCGCAAACACCGGCACTAAGCTATAATCTGGCATTAATTCTGAAAGACCTTAAAGAATACGAGCAGTCTCTCTCTTTGATGTTTAATGCTTATTATTTAGACAGCTCACATCAGGACTGGGCCATAAATTTGACGGAAACTCTTACTCTGCTGGCAAATGAATCTCCGGAAAAAGCAAAGAAAATTGCTCAAAACTGGTATGAAAAAATGCCGGATAATATTTTTGCAAAACACATTTATAACAGTGTAAACGGCAAAGCGGAAGCGAATGACAAAGAATTTAACCGTGTTCTTTTTGACTGTTTTGCTCCTACTTATGAAGAAACATTACAAAAAATAAATTATCGTGTGGTTGAAGCAATAAAAAATCTGCAAATTGATTGGAGCGGTAAAATTTTGGATTTAGGGTGCGGTTCCGGACTTGTCGGACAGGCTTTGCACAATAATAAAGCACAAATTTTCGGAGTAGATATTTCGCAAAAAATGTTGAATTTAGCAAAGGAAAAAAATGTTTATTTCCAACTTGTTCAGTCTGACATAACAGAGTATCTTCGCCATAATAAAATTAATTTTGACTGTATTATTGCCGCAGACGTTTTTTGCTATTTCACAGATTTAGAAGAGGTTTTTTCTTTATGTTTTCCTCATAAACTGATTTTTACTGCCGAAACCGATTTGCAAACAGATAACTATGCCGTGCAGGCAAACGGCAGAACGGCACATAACCCTGAATATATTGAAAATTTGTTGCATAAATGCGGCTACATAAAAACAAACAGCACACCGCTTACCTTACGCAACGAGGGCGAAAAAGAAGTTTCCGGTGTGCTGTTTGTAGCAGAATTAAATTAAAATTTATTCTTTATTTTCGGATGCCAAATCCGCCATAACCTTAGGATCATGCATCAGCTTGTTAATACGGTCGGCTTCGTCAAAAGTGTCATCAACCCGAAAGTTTATTTCCGGTGTGTAACGGAGTTTCAATTTTGCCGCAACCAATTTTTTAAATACCCACTTATCGGCGTTAAGCTGTTCTAAAACAACACCTAAATTTTTGCCGTTTAAGGTCATCAGATAAACGGTTGCATATTTCAAATCCGGCGACATAATTACCTGAGTGATTGTAATAAATGCCTCGGATATTTCATTGCTTCTGACATCACCTTGCTCTATGGCGGTGGCAATTACTTTCTTTATTTCTTGTCCCACACGAAGCTGGCGCTGAGATAATTCCTGAGTCATCTGCACTTCCTTTCTCATTCAAATTTACAGTGTTTTGGCGATTTCTTCCAACTCATAACATTCAATGGAGTCATTCACCTGAATATCATTGTAGTTTTCAAAACTCATACCGCATTCATAACCCTCTTTAACTTCTTTAACATCATCCTTAAAGCGTTTCAGCTGGCCTAAATTGCCGTCGTGAATAACCACATCATCTCTGAGCAAACGAACTTTAGCTCCGCGTTTAACCAATCCTTCGGTAACCATACAACCGGCAACTTTACCGACACCGGTAATGTTGAATACGGAACGAATTTGAGCATAACCCAAAATCTTTTCACGCAATTCCGGCGTGAGCATACCTTCAAGCGCTTTTTTAACATCATCAACAACGGTGTATATGATTGAATAATAACGAATATCCACACCGTCACGGTGAGCCATATCACGCGCTTGAGCATTGGCACGAACATTAAATCCGATAACAAAAGCATCAGAAGCCTTTGCCAGTGTGATATCAGATTCTGAAATAGCGCCCACTGCCGAGTGCAGAATTTGAACCGAAACTTCGTCATTGGAAAGCTTTTTCAAACTGCCTTCAAGAGCTTCAATGGAGCCTTGAACATCTGCTTTAATGATGACAGACAAGTGCTTGGATTCGCCGGATTTGATTTTATCCATCATTTGTTCCATTGCCGATTTTGCACTTTTAACCAGTTTTGCATCACGTTCTTTTCTGATACGATAACCGGTAACTTCCTTAGCCTGCGTTTCATCTTTAACTACCACAAATGTATCACCGGCCATCGGAGTTCCTTGCAAACCGAGTACTTCTACCGGAGTTGCCGGAGATGCCGAAGACATTTTTTTACCGCGCTCGTTAAACATGGCACGGACACGTCCCCATTCTTTACCGGCAATCAAAATGTCGCCGACATGCAATGTTCCGCGCTGAACCAAAACAGTTGCTACGCTGCCGCGTCCTTTTTCCATTTTGGCTTCAATAACCGCACCTTCGGCAGCGTGATTAGGGTTGGCTTTCAAATCAAGCATTTCTGCCTGCAGTAAAATGGCTTCAACTAACTTATCAATGTTGATGCGTTTTTTGGCAGAAACTTCGGCACACAAGGACTCACCGCCCATTTCTTCTACACCGATTCCGTATTGCAATAACTCCGTTTTTACCCGAAGCGGATCAGCCCCCGGCAAATCAATTTTGTTTATGGCAACCACAATAGGAACTTCGGCTGCCTGTGCGTGACGAATAGCCTCAACGGTTTGCGGCATAATACCGTCATTGGCAGCCACCACCAAAACCACAATATCCGTAACCTTTGCACCGCGCGCACGCATTTCGGAAAACGCTTCGTGTCCCGGTGTATCAATAAACGTAATTTTTTGACCGTCGGCAACGGTAATCTGATAAGCACCGATATGCTGAGTAATTCCGCCTGCTTCTTTGGCGGCAACATTAGTTTCACGTAAAGCATCCAAAAGTG
>JAFUTN010000052.1 GCA_017484225.1 Alphaproteobacteria bacterium | reverse complement strand
TTTACGGGGATTCCCACGTCGCTACGCTCCTCGGAATGACCGTAAGGTAGGAAACGTCATTGCGAGGGAGTGAAACGACCGTCGCAATCTCCTTGAACCCCGAACGGGGATTTCGCTAATCGCTCAACCCCTCAAGATGACAAATCCGCCGTCATCTTGAACCCCGAGCGAAAGAACATCCCCACCATCATCTTAAGCAGACACTTTTGTGTCGTGTGAAGAAGCCGGTTCGTCCTAAAGACGAAACAACGTCTGCGGCGTTTCCGGATACTTCGGACGATTTATTTTTTGTAATTCAAAGCATCAAGCACACCTTGTAAAATATATGCAGCCGCCGAGGCATCTAAAACTTTTTTCCGCTTTGCCCGAGACATATCCACTTCTTCAATCAAAAATCTTTCTACAGCCGACGAAGACAATCTTTCATCCCAAAATAAAAACGGCAAATCAATTTCTGCTTGCACCTTTGCCGCAAAATTTCTGACTTCGGAGGCAATAGAACCTTCTTCACCGTTCATTTGTAAAGGCAAACCGTAAACAATGGCGCCAATCTCTTTTTCCGCAATAATTTTTTTAATTTCTTTTATATCTTTTGAAAAATCAGAACGCTGTAAAATTGAGTGTGATGTCGCAACAGTCCGTAATAAATCGGATACGGCAATTCCCAAGCGTTTGCTGCCGTAATCAAATCCGATAATTGCCTTATACGGTTTTAATTCGGTTTTAAATTCTGCTATATTTTCAGCCATTTTTTTCTCCTTTCCAAAGGTTAGCTTATTTGCAAACATTGTCAACTTATTATTATGTTTATAAAGCTTTTTTTAACTTTATTTATGCATAATGTTCGGCTAGATTAGAAATAAAGTAACAATACAGGAAGATGAGGGCAAATATATGAAAATAAAACATTTTTTAGTAACTGTGCTTATGTTGATGCTGGCACTGCCGGCTCATGCCGAATTGGAAATTAACGTGCGTGGCGCTTCGCGTAACCCGATGCCGATAGCAATTCCGGAAATGCTTGGCAATACGTCCAACATTTTCAGTAAAATAATGGGGAATGATTATGGTGACAAAATTCGTGAAGTGATTATGGCTGACTTAGACAGAAGCGGCCTGTTTAAGGTTATTCCGGAAAACAGTTATATTGAAAACATTACTTCCATCAATCAGCAACCGAAATTTGTTGATTGGCAGGCTATTAAAGCACAAGCTTTGGTGCAAAGCCAAATTATAGAATCTGAAGATGGAAATATTCAGGTGAATTTTCGTTTGTGGGATGTTGTGTCGTCCGAACAACTTATGGGTAAGTCGTTTACCACCAAAAAAGACAACTGGAGAAGAATTGCCCACGTTGTTGCCGATGCCATTTATGAACGCTTAACCGGAGACAAGGGATATTTTAATACTCGTGTTGTATATGTTTCCGAGAGCGGACCTGCTACCAGAAGAATTAAACGCTTGGCAATGATGGATCAAGACGGCGAAAATCATAAATTTATTACCGACGGCCGGAATTTGGTTTTGACACCGCGTTTTTCTCCTAATATGCAGAAGATTACTTATTTGGAATTTGTCGGCAATAACCCGCGTGTTTATTTGATGGATTTAGACTCTCGCAGTCGTCAGGTTTTAGGCAATTTCCCCGGAATGACTTTTGCTCCGGTATTTTCTCCGGACAGCTCTAAGGTTTTGCTCAGCTATGCCAACAAGGGTTCTACCAATATTTACGAAATGACATTGAAAAATAAGAGCATTAAGCAACTCACTTTCGGCAGTGCCATTTCTACCTCTCCGAGTTATTCTCCGGACGGCAGCAAAATTGTGTTTAACTCTGACCGTGCCGGCGATCAACAGCTTTATGTGATGAATTCTGACGGCAGTGATGTTCAACGCATCTCTTTCGGAAAAGGACGCTACGCAACTCCGGTTTGGTCACCTCGCGGCGATTACATAGCTTTTACAAAAATGTCCGGCGGTGCTTTTTATATCGGAGTAATGAATCCGGATGGCAGCGGCGAAAGATTGATTGCTGACGGATATTTGGTTGAAGGTCCGACATGGTCACCTAACGGAAGAGTTTTGATGTTCTTCCGTCAAGACAGAGGAGCTCCGGTTCGTTTGTATACCATTGACTTAACCGGATACAATGAACGTCGGGTTATCACACCGGCCGAAGCATCGGATCCGGCTTGGTCTCCGTTGTTACCGCTTTAATTTTGAAAAAAGAGCAGAAAAAACTGCTCTTTTTTTTGTAAAATATTGACGACGGGCAAATAAAATATTACAATCGTCAATAGTTTTTAGGAGAAAATATTATGAGGTTAAACCAATCAGGTCGTTCAATGATGGAAATGCTCGGAGTTTTGGCTATTATCGGAGTTCTTTCCGTCGGCGGATTTGAAATTTTCCAGCGCAGTCAGGTTGAAAACCGAAACAATGAGCTGATGTCCAATATTGCGGATTTGGGAAGAGTAATATACGGAATGCGTCGCCATAGTATGGAAATGGGCGATTTCAGCAACAATTATGCCGTTTTTTTTAATCGCATTAAAAAAGTTCCCGGCTCACTTACATATAATTCCACAAATTCCAATTTTACTGATTTAAGCGGTGCAACCATAGATGCTACTTATGATAACGGTTATGCCATTATTAAAGTCAGTAACATGATTAGAACAACTTGCATAAAAATTGCCAGCAACAACTGGGGTTCGCAAAATTCAAACGGTTTTATCGGGGTGGTAATCAATTCAGATGCGGCAAAAGCTCAATTTAAGTGCGCTGCGGCAAAAAATTGCACATCTTCAGACAATGCCTTTTATTCCGGATCAACAGACTATCCGGTTCCGATTGCCAAAGCAACTGCCAAGTGTAATGCCACCGGAAATTATGTTTCTTTAGGCTACGCAATAGATATAACAAATACAGCAGGAGATTAAAAATGTTACAAAATAATCAATCAGGTCGTTCAATGATGGAAATGCTCGGAGTTTTGGCGATTATCGGCGTTTTATCGGTCGGCGGTTTCGGTATGGTGCAAAAAATGCGCACAACTTATAATGCCAATAAAGTTATTGATGAAATTTCCGAATTGTCACGAAAAGTCAGAATTGTGGCACGAGATTTCAGCGGTTCGGCTTCGGATTCTATGAACAGCTATGTTCGTGATGCAAAAGCATATCCTGAAGGTTTGGAGGGAACGGGAACAGCTGTTTTCAGCGGGGCAGACGGCGTAAATTACAGCGTAACATATCAGGGAAGTGACTATGTTTTGTTCACAATCACAGCCACAAATGTTCCGGAAGATGTTTGTATGCAAATCGTTACATCTGATTGGGGTTCAAACGCAACCAGCGGTTTCAGAGGCTTAACTGTCGGCGGAGCCTCATCTGCGGTTAATACCTCGCTTGCAAACGGAACAGCCGTTTCGTCAAAACCTATGAGTATCGGTTCTGCTGCATCATCATGTTCCGACGGAGCAACAATTCACATGTCATTCCGTTAAAAAAAATAAAAAAAATATTGCTGTCATCTTGCATAGCAAAAAAATCCTCCCTATATGATGTCTTAGATATATTGTATTGGAGGATTTTTTAATATGAGTAAAGTTATTGGTATTGATTTAGGTACTACAAATTCATGCTTTGCCGTTATGGACGGCAAAGAAGCCAAAGTTTTGGAAAATTCGGAAGGCGCAAGAACAACACCTTCTATGGTTGCTTTTACCGACACCGAGCGTTTAGTCGGTTATCCGGCAAAAAGACAAGCCGTAACAAATCCGGAAAACACTCTTTTTGCAATTAAAAGATTAATCGGTCGTCGTTATGATTCTCCGGAAGTTAAAAAGTTTAAGGAACATTCTCCGTTCAAAATTGTTTCCGGTGATAACGGTGATGCTTGGGTTGAAGTAAAAGGTCAGAAGTATGCTCCTTCTCAAATTTCGGCTATTGTGTTGCAAAAAATTAAGGAATATGCCGAGAGTTATTTGGGTGAAAAAGTTGATAAAGCCGTTATTACCGTGCCGGCCTACTTTAATGACTCACAGCGTCAGGCAACAAAAGATGCCGGAAAAATCGCCGGTTTGGAGGTTTTGCGTATTATCAACGAGCCTACGGCTGCCGCACTTGCTTACGGTATGGATAAAAACGCTACCGGCACGATTGTTGTTTATGACTTGGGCGGTGGAACGTTTGATGTTTCTATTTTGGAAATCGGCGACGGTGTGTTTGAAGTTAAAGCTACAAACGGTGATACTTTCCTTGGCGGTGAAGATTTTGACCAGCGTATCGTAAATTATTTGGCTGATGAGTTCCAAAAAGAAAACGGTATAGATTTGCGTGCGGACAGACTTGCATTGCAACGTTTGAAAGAAGCTGCCGAAAAAGCTAAAATTGAACTTTCTTCCACCACGCAAACCGAAGTTAACCTGCCGTTTATTACAGCCGATTCAACCGGTCCTAAACACTTAAACATGAAAATGACACGCGCTAAATTGGAATCTCTGGTTGAAGATTTAATTGCCAAAACCGAAGGTCCGTGCCAAAAAGCTTTGGCTGATGCCGGATTAAAACCGAGCGATATCAGCGAAGTTATTTTGGTCGGCGGTATGACTCGTATGCCTAAGGTTCAGGAAAAAGTTAAAGAAATCTTCGGTAAAGAGCCGCATAAGGGCGTTAACCCTGATGAAGTTGTGGCTGTCGGTGCCGCAATTCAGGGTGGTGTTTTGATGGGTGATGTTAAAGATGTATTGCTCCTTGACGTTACTCCGCTTTCACTCGGTATTGAAACGTTGGGCGGTGTGTTTACTCGTCTTATTGACCGCAACACAACTATTCCGACCAGAAAAAGCCAAGTATTTTCAACAGCCGAGGACGGACAAACCGCGGTTACCATTCGTGTGTTCCAAGGCGAGCGTGAAATTGCCGCTCATAATAAATTGTTAGGCCAATTTGATTTGGTAGGTATTCCGCCGGCACCGCGCGGTATGCCGCAAATTGAAGTAACATTTGATATTGATGCCAACGGCATTGTGAATGTTTCGGCAAAGGATAAGGCTACTAACAAAGAGCAGGCTATACGTATTCAGGCTTCCGGTGGTTTGAGTGATGAAGAAATTAACAAGATGGTTAAAGACGCTGAAGCTAATGCCGAAGCCGATAAGCAGAAAAAAGAGTTGGTTGAAGCTAAAAACCATGCCGAAGGTTTGATTCACGAAGTTGAAAAGAACCTGAAAGAGTTTGGCGATAAAGTTGCAGATGCGGACAAGAGTGCTATTACATCTGCCGTTGAAGCAACCAAAGCAGCCTTAGAAAAAGATAATTTGGAAGAAATTAAATCCAAGACAGATGCTTTGATGCAAGCTTCCATGAAGTTGGGTGAAGCAATGTATAAATCACAACAAGCTCAGGGCGGTGCTCAAGGTGCGGCACAAGGTGCCGATACCGGTGCAGGCAATGCCGAAGCCAAAGATGAGAAGGTTGTTGATGCCGACTTTGAAGAAGTAAAATAATAAAAATTTATTTTCCTATAAAGAAACCCCTTTTACCAAAATGTAAAGGGGGTTTCTTTATAGGTTATTGTTTTGGAAACAACATCGGTTCCTTGCGCTTGATTGCATCCCAGCAGTCTTCAATGAACTGCCACAATTCGGCACTGATGGGGCTGAAACACTTCATCAGGTACGTTCCTCTGGTGCAACCCCATACTTCTTCGGCATGAGATAAAATCTCTTTTTTCTGTTCTTCCGAAACATCAATCCAAAGATCTTGATAGAACTCGTAGCTGGGAATATCCCTTCTTGTGACTGAATAGCACATGACATTACGATTCTCGTTGTAAATCAAAGTAACGATAGAATCTTTCGCAGCGTAAACGCTATTAATTATTACTTCCTTCATAATTGTTTGGTTTTAGTTAATAATAAAGATTACTTACATTATTATACAAAAACAAACCTTATTTGTCAAGAAAAGTATTTCAGTAATCTTCAAATAAAAAACAAAACGTCATCACGAGGAGCGATGAAACCCGCGACGTGGGTGAAACAGTAAACGTCATTGCGAGGGAGCGGTGATAACCGCGACGTGGTTGAAACAGTAAACGTCATTGCGAGGAGGTGTCCTAACACCGACGTGGCAATCCCCATCATCAAGCGACTCAAACAAAAACCAGCACCGTCATTGCGAGGGAGCGTGAGCGACCGTGGCAATCTCCCTCATCAAGCTACTCAAACAAAAACCCAAAATGTCATGCCTAAATTTCTGCAAAATGCAGAAATTTTCCAGGCATCTTCAAATTAAATATAAAATTGTCATGCCCGACCCCCTCTCACTCGTCATCCTCGGGATTGCGGAGCAATCAACCGATAATCTCAGCCAAATCAAAAAGCAGTAGCCGAATGCAAAAAATGCGGAATTGCGTATACCTCTTTTTTAATTCTTTACATTGCGCGTAACTTTTGATAAAATCAAAGACAGAGTGTGAAAAAACGCACTTTAGGGCATAGAAACCCTTTGCAACAGAGTCGCATGATAATGCGATGTTTTTTGCTGGTATTCGCAGATTTTTGAGCGGATGTCGGCGAATAAGGTTATCTGCTAAATAAGCCGAGCCGTTCTGTTGCACGGTTTTCTAACATCCGCCCACCGATTTAGGTGGCTTTTTTATTAACTTTTTAACTTAATGAAAGGGATGTTTGAGATGAAACATTTAAGATTCTTAAGCTTGGTTTTCTTAGTGTTGTTAATAACGTTAAATGAATCACTGGCAGAGTGCGTAGATGACCAAGGTTATTCATTAACTTGCCGTAGCGGTATAGATTCCGCAGGGAAAAATGAAAAAGGCGAATATATCTGCGGCACAGATTGCACTTTTACGATTGAGGGTTCAACGGTCAAGGTGAAAGCCAACAGCGAAAATGCCACGATTGACAATGGAATATTTTCAAGTTTTTATTATCAAGGAGGTAAGATTGTTACAACTTCCGGTGAAGAAGTGAATTTCAACAAAATTGAACTTGACGGCGATTTTAAATATATCGGTAAATATGCTTTTGCTAATTCCGGTGCAACGGTTACCTCCACCAGCGGTGTTTTAAATATTAATAACTCCGCCTACAAAATAGCCAAAGGAAATACCAAAATAGAAGCAGATGTGTATATTGCTTCCAATGCAGCTGCTGGTCAAACATTTCAAGATGCAAAAATCAAAGGAGACTTGATTTTTGCCGACGGCGTGACTTCCATAGCAAATTGGTTTATGGGTTATTCAATTATTGACGGCAATGTGGTTATTCCGGATTCGGTAACAAATATTGCATCAGATAACTGGATTACAATAGCTGATTCACTCAGTGCTGGAAATAAAATATATTGCAACGATTGCTATGATTTGTTTTACGAATCATGTTACAAAGACCAAAGAGAAGGTTTTTTATCAGACTGCCTTAATGCTTTAGACAGACTGAAAAACAGCGGACAAATTGCCGCATATCCATACGGATGTAAAATGTTTCCTTTTGATAAAAAATGTATGGAATGTAAAAGTCCGGATTACAAATTGGATTACGGCTATTGTTACCGTGTTCGCTATACCTTGCCGGAAGCGGATGAATTGACTTCTGACGATAACGAAAATATGATTGAATGGATTTTTGAGTAAAAAAATATCCGCCGTCATCTTGAGGGGTTGAGCGATTAGCG
>JAFUTN010000051.1 GCA_017484225.1 Alphaproteobacteria bacterium | reverse complement strand
GTCAAGGAATCTGGTCTTTGCGCAGCACTATATTTTAAATAATTTGAAGATCCCTTGACCAAACCTGACGGTTTGGAGGGATGACTATTATTATTTTAATTGCAACAAAAAAATCCCTCGCGGCACTTAAGCGGCGGGGGACTTTTTTTATAACAGTTTTTACTTTTGGCATTTTCCGTAAAATCTTCCCATATAGCGAAGTTTGGCCGGAACATTGCCTCCGTAGTAGTCACTGGTGCTATCAAAACCGATAATCCAACCGCAGCCGCGCATATAGGAGCTGTCGGCAAGATAACTGCCTTCCAGAAGCGGTTTGTTCATTTCTTTGAGGTAGAGGTTAAGCCGGTCAACAACCGTAGAAACACAACCGCAACAAAAGCGTTCGTCAAGCAAGCGGCTTTCATCTACGTCTTTGTCAGTGTGCTTTTTGTTTTCCTGCTCTTCAAGTTCAAGATATTCAGGTCCGGCAAACGGGAAAATACCGATAGGATTGCCTAAATGTCTTTTAGAAAAGGGCAGGCGGACTTTTTGCCCGTTAACCTCGCACAGCAAATCAAATTCATCACCAAGCTTAGTCTTATTCAGATGTTTTTTCTTGAAAGCTTTAATATCTGCTTCAAGCTGTTTAACATCAGGAATTGATTTTTCCACCAGCACCGCGCAGACAAAGCTGTCACAGTCAGCAAGCGATTCTTGTCCGGTAGCAAAGTTCAGACAATAATTCATTGCCTTATCGGCATTTTCATCACCTGACGTATAGAGATATTTCCATCTTTTCAGCAGAGGTTCACCGCATTCGTAAAGATTTTGGTTAATTCTGCAAAAGTTAGAGTATATCTGCTTGATTTCGGCTTTATTCGGCAAGCGTCCGTCATACTGCTTTGCCATCTCCCGAATATCATCAGGAAAATTGTCCGTAAACAGAATGCTGCGAAGCAAGATGAGATTATCTGCCACAACTATTCCGCGCACATCATCAAACGGCTTGCCGCGTTCTTCTCGCGGCTGGAACGGAATACTCCTTTGTTTTCCGAGATACGGCGAATAATAGTGAATTGTGTAAGCTGTCTGCTCTACCGGCTTATCGTAATAAACATACGGCAACTTTTCTGCCGGTTCCGGAACTATGTCCGTTCTTGAGGTTTTATTATTATTTACTGGTATCAAAAACGGACCTTGCGGTTTTTCGGAAATTTTGATATTCCAAGTAAACTTACACAATCCCCAGAAAAACATATTCAGCAAAACACCGCAAAGACCAACTTGATTATTGACCTTCAAAGAAACAATGCCAATCAATATGGCGGCAAATGCAAAATATGCCAGCCACAAGGATTTTTTTGTGTGCGGTGAAAAAATGTTTTGAACAGGCACCAAACAGATAATTTGCGTAAACAGGGCTCCCGCAATAAACAAAGCGGAATCCATCTCAGTCTTGCATATAACACCATACACAGCCAAAGCAAGAGTCAGCGCAGAAACGACTGCAAACAGAATCTCTGAGAGATACAATTTGCCAAAAGCAATAAACTTTTCCATAAGCTACAATGATTAAAGATTAATTATTTTTTGATATAAGTATAAATTCTTTGGCAAGAAGTTATGATGAAAAACATCTTTTGTCAAGCATTTACCCAATTTATCGGTTCAAGTCCATGCACTTACCGCACAAAAAAAACGGCCACCTTTCGGTGCCGTTTGCTTTTGGCGGAGTGTATAGGACTCCGCTTTATTACATAAAGCTTTTTCTCATGATTTTCTAATTTCGCTTCGTGTCGCTCACGCTCGCTTGCTCAATAAATAAATCATGCTCTTGCAGACAAAAACAACCGGAGCAGCGGTTGTTTTTGCTTAGCGAGCCTCTCGGTTCAAGTCCATGCACTTACCGCACAAAAAAACGGGCACCTTTCGGTGCCGTTTGCTTTTGGCGGAGTGTATAGGACTCCGCTTTATTACATAAAGCTTTTTCTCATGATTTTCTAATTTCGCTTCGTGTCGCTC
>JAFUTN010000050.1 GCA_017484225.1 Alphaproteobacteria bacterium | reverse complement strand
TTCTCTTGGAACCACCAAGAACCTTTATGCACTGCACCTGGCGTGCGCCGGAATTATCAGCAACATCTAGGTTGGTTTGCATTTGTATCATTTTTTTATTCCTTCTATCCTAGGCGTTATCAGACACAACAGTCCAAGACTTGTTTTTAGAAATAGGGCGGCATTCTTCAATGGACACTCTGTCTCCAATCTTGTACTGATTATTTTCATCGTGAGCAGAAAATTTCTTACTCTTTTTAACGATTTTCTTGTAAACCGGATGCATAACCTGACGCTCTACACTGACTACGACAGTTTTATCCTGTTTATCACTAACAACAACACCTTGAAGAATTCTCTTAGGCATATTCTTTCTCCTAACTATTCTTCTTGCGCTCAGAAATGAGCGTGTTGATTCTTGCTACTTCTCTGCGAACTTTTCTGATGTTAGATGTGTTCTGCAGTTGACCTGTTGCTTGTTGAACACGCAAATTGAACTGTTCTTTTTTGTTTTCAGTCAATTTAGTTTCCAATTCATCAATGGTCATAGCGCGTAAATCTTTAGTTTTAACCATTATGCTTCTCCTTCTTGCATATCAGAGTTTAAGCGTTTTACAAACTTGCTCTTTACAGGCAATTTTGCTGCACCCAATGCGAAAGCGCTGCGAGCGATTTCTTCGGAAACGCCGGCGATTTCAAACATAATACGGCCCGGTTTAACTCTGGCTACCCAAAATTCAATAGCACCTTTACCTTTACCCATACGAACTTCAGCCGGCTTATCCGAAACTGGAACATCTGGGAAGATTCTGATCCAAAGCTTTCCTGCTCTTTTCATTTCACGGGTAATCGCACGACGAGCTGCCTCAATTTGACGAGCCGTAACGCGCTCCGGTGTCAAAGCTTTCAAGCCATACAGACCGAAACTTAATTCTGATCCACCTTTTGCCAAGCCATGAATACGGCCTTTATGCTGCTTGTGGAACTTTAAACGTTTTGGACTTAACATTTTATTCTATCCTCATGTTCTTACTTTTGATCAGCCAACTTTTTGTCTTGCGCCATTGGATCGTGACTCATAATTTCGCCTTTGTAAATCCAAACTTTTACGCCGCAAGCACCATAAGTTGTGTGAGCTGTAGATGTTGCATAATCAATGTCGGCACGCAATGTGTGCAAAGGAACACGGCCTTCACGGTAATATTCCGTTCTGGCAATTTCTGCACCGCCCAAACGGCCGCTGCAGCAAACCTTGATACCTTCGGCACCCAAGCGAAGTGCTGACTGCATAACTCTTTTCATTGCTCTACGGAAAGCAACACGGCGTTCCAACTGTTGAGCAACGGAATCGGCTACCAATTTTGCATCCAACTCAGGTTTTCTTACTTCAACAATGTTTAATTGAACTTCGGAATCAGTCAATTTTTGAATTTCTTTTCTCAAATTCTCAATATCCTGTCCCTTCTTTCCAATAACAATGCCCGGTCTTGCAGAATGAATTGTAACTCTGGCTTTTTTTGCCGGACGTTCAATAACGATATGACTGATTCCTGCCTGAGCCAATTTTTCATTCAAAAACTTTTTAATTTTCAGATCTTCGTGGAGATAGTCGGTAAACTTTTCATCTGCATACCAACGAGAGTCCCAAGTGCGGTTTACACCTAAACGAAGACTGGTAGGATTAACTTTCTGTCCCATTTATTTACTCCCCACGCTCTGAAACAACGATTGTCATGCTGGAAAAAGGTTTCAAAACTCTGGCACCACGACCGCGACCGCGGGCATGCATACGCTTCATTACAATTCCTTTACCAACATAAGCCTCGCTAACTACGAGCTTATCAATATTTAAGTTGTGATTATTTTCAGCATTGGAAATTGCAGATTGCAAAACACCCAATGCAACTTTTGCGATTCTTCTCTTAGAAAAGCTTAATTCAGCCACAGCTTTTTCCACACCCAATCCGCGAATGGTTTGTGCAACCAAATTCAATTTACGCGGGCTGGTGCGAATAGAGCGACATACGGCCATAGCTTGTTTTTTATCAGTATTAGCCATAATTAACCTCTCTTTCCTGATGCATCGGCTTTGGTGTGACCGGTGTAAGTACGTGTCGGAGCAAATTCACCGAACTTGTGACCAACCATGTCTTCCGTAACCAATACCGGAATAAATTTGTGACCATTGTGAACACCGAATGTTAAACCTACAAATTGAGGCAACATTGTAGAACGGCGAGACCAAATCTTAATCACTTCATTACGGCTAGAATTTCTAGCAGCGTCAGCTTTCTTCAAGAGATAGCCATCAACAAAAGGGCCTTTCCATACGGAACGTGTCATTAGCATTTCTCCTTATTAATTTTTATTATCATGACGAGATCTCATAATAAAGCGATCTGTCTTCTTGTTAGAACGAGTCTTATCACCATTAGTCGGCTTACCCCATGGTGTAACCGGATTGCGACCACCGGAGGTTCTGCCTTCACCACCACCAAGAGGGTGATCAACAGGGTTCATAGCAACACCGCGGGATACCGGACGTTTGCCCATCCAACGAGCGCGGCCTGCTTTACTAAGAGATATATTTTGATTATCCGGATTTGATACGGCACCAACGGTAGCCAAGCATTCTTCACGAACAATTCTGAGTTCGCCGGAGTTCATCTTAAGTTGAACATATCCGGCATCTTTACCAACCACTTGAGCATAACAACCGGCAGAACGAACAAGCTGTCCGCCTTTGCCTGCTTTGAGCTCAACGTTGTGAATAATTGTACCAACCGGCATATTTTTCAAAGGCATTGCATTACCCGGTTTAATATCTGCTTTTTCGGCAGAAATAATTTTATCACCGGATTTTAATCTCTGCGGAGCCAAAATATAAGCCTTTTCGCCGTCTGCATAATTTATCAAAGCGATAAATGCAGTGCGGTTCGGATCATATTCAATACGCTCAACAGTTGCCTCACAGTTAAATTTATTACGCTTAAAGTCAATGATACGATAGCTGCGCTTGTGACCGCCACCGATTCTGCGACTTGTTACGTGTCCAAAGTTATCACGCCCTCCGGTCTTAGAAAGACCTTTTGTTAACTTCTTTTCAGGCTTGCCCTTGTATAACTCGCTTTTATCCACGAGAATCAGTTGGCGACGTCCTGCAGAAGTGGGCTTATATGTATTAAGAGCCATGACTAAATTCCTGTTGTAACATCAATGTTTTGACCATCAGCAAGAGTAACGATAGCTTTTTTGAAGTCTGAGCGAGAACCCATGTGACCTCTGAAGCTTTTTACCTTACCGTTTTGTTTAATTGTATTTACCTTTGTAACTTTTACGTTAAAAATTGCTTCAACAGCAGATTTAACGCTGTCTTTCGTAGCTGATAAAGGCACTAAAAATACCACTTTTCCAGCTTCCGAAGAAACCATAGACTTTTCGGTAATTACCGGACGAACCAATGTATCATACATATCGGCAGTCACATTGTTTGATTTGTTCTTAACCATTTAATCTCTCCTCTAAGCAACTAACTGCATCTTTTGTTAATACCAAGGTGTCTCTTCTCAAGATGTCATAAACGTTGGCACCGATTGTCGGGAGAATATCAATTCCCTCAATATTACGGCTTGCCAATGCAAAATTAACATCAACTTCTTTACCGTCAATAAACAAGCAATCTGTCAAACCGCAAGCTGTTAACTTGTTTTTCAAGTCCTTAGTTTTCGGTGCAGACAATTTTGCTTCATCAATAACGATTAACTTGCCCTCTTTAGCTTTTGCCGAAAGAGCAGTTTTCAAGCCGAGCTGTCTGAATTTTTTAGTCAAATCAAAAGAGTGATCTCTCACAACCGGACCAAATACAACTCCGCCTTTTCTAAACTGAGCGCCTTTTCTGGAACCCTGACGAGCATTACCGGAACCTTTTTGTTTGAACGGTTTTGCTGCTGTCAAAGCAACATCAGAACGGCCTTTAGTTTGGTGATTTCCGCTTTGTGCTTTAGCAAGCTGCCATGTCACAACGCGTTGCAAAATATCAGCACGAACTTCAACGCCGTAAATAGCATCATTAAGTTCAATATTGCCAATCTTTTTGTTTTCTAAATTTAAGATGTCCTGTTTCATTTTTTAATTCCTTCACTTATTCTGCACTATCAGCCGAAGTTTGGGCTGCTGCAACAGGTTCATCAACTTTTTTCAATCCGGCAGGCATCGGCAAAGTAACGGTAGCCGGCTTTTTAACAGCATCAGTAATTCTTACCCATGTGTTTTCCGAACCCGGAACACCGCCTTTAACCATAATCAAACCTTTATCGGCATCAATGGCAACAACCTTCAAGTTTTGAACGGTTACACGTTCAGCACCCATGTGTCCGGCCATTTTCATACCTTTGAAAACCTTACCTGGATCTTGTCTTTGTCCGGTGGAACCATGTGAACGGTGAGAAATTGACACACCGTGAGTTGCTTCCAAACCGGCAAAATTATGACGTTTCATAACACCGGCAAAGCCTTTACCGATAGATGTAGCACAAACGTCAACATACTGACCGGCAACAAAGTGTTCCACAGATAATTCATTACCAACTTTGAGCAGGCAATCTTCAGACACTCTGAATTCGCCCAACTTTTTCTTTGGTTCTACATTAGCCTTTGCAAAATATCCCTTCATAGGCTTGGTTACATTTTTTGCTTTAATGGCACCTGTTCCTAATTGAACAGCATTGTAACCGTCCTTTTCAGCGGTTTTAACAGCAACAACCTGCAAACCCTCTACACTCAAAACAGTAACAGGAACATGTGTTCCGTCTGCTTCAAAAATGCGGGACATTCCCAGTTTTTTTGCGATTAGACCCGTACGCATTATTATTTTTTCCTTTTCTTAATAGGTTGACAGCCTTTTTTAAGACAGCCAACATTAATTACCATTACAATTTAATTTCAACATTTACGCCGGCTGCCAAATCAAGCTTCATCAAAGCATCAACAGTCTGCGGTGTCGGATCAACAATATCAAGAAGTCTCTTATGAGTGCGAATTTCAAATTGCTCACGAGATTTTTTATCAACGTGCGGCGAACGATTCACCGTAAACTTCTCAATTTTGTTCGGCAGAGGAATCGGTCCTCTAACATTTGCGCCTGTTCTCTTGGCAGTATGCACAATCTCGGAAGTAGAGAGATCAAGCAATCTGTGATCAAAAGCCTTCAGGCGGATTCTTATGTTTTGTGTTTCCATTTTTACACTTTTCCTATAACTAAACGACAAAAAACCATAAATGGCTTTGCCATCTAAAATTTGTTAAAATTCCAGCAAACGCTTTCGCAACAAAGGTTTGCCCTATATTTTATATTTGCTTCGCTGCGGGGTTAACCCCCTCAAAACAATTGTTGTAGCGCGCTTATATCATAACTTTAGACTAAATGCAAGTAAAAAATTCAATAATTTTTCTTTATTTTTCTTGATTTTTTTATACCCCTTTTGTATCATGCGCCTTTGTAATAACAGTAACTTATATATAGATATGGAAACATTTGTTGATTTTATTTCCCAACTGAAAGAAATTGATTTTTCTGCAGTAACTAATGAAGAGCTGGTAAACTTATTTTGCCGGATGAGAGAGAAAAGTAAAAGCATTGATTTGCAAGATAGCAACTCACCGGAAATTTCTGCCGAACTCAATAAATATAAATACAGAATCAGCTGCGAAATTAAACACCGCGGTAAAGATGCTGTTGATTGGGTTGACGTCGCCAAAAAGAATCCGGAAGATGCGGCTGCATTGCTCTTAACCATCCCGATTGCCGATTTTTACCAGATTATGAATGATCTGGACAATACAGACAATCCGGAAATGAAAATGCTTATAAAGCCACTGCTTGATAGCTGCAAGTGGAAAATGATGGCCAATCTGAACGGCTGAGTGTAACAAAAAAGCAACTACTTTACAGGTAGTTGCTTTTTTTGTTCTCTTATCTTTCGGGCTTATACACCTTATTGCCGGCATTAACATAATCGGCTAAAACTTTTTCTCCCTGCTCCTGACAAATATTTCCATATACACAAATGCCGCGTTTCTTAAATTCGGCAAACCAGTCCGGTTTAAAACCCTCATCAAATCCGGTAATTTTTTCAACTCTTTTTGACGGCACTCCATAATAAACCGCTTTAATTCCGGACCACATAATTGCCCCCAAACACATCATACACGGCTCTGATGTAACATAAAGGCTGAGATTATACGGCGACAAATCATACGTTTCCAGCGTTTTTTCCGCAGCTTTAATCACATTCATTTCCGCATGGTTATTACTGCATTTTTCATTTATTACACTATTAGCTGTTTTAGCAACCATCTCGCCTTTCTCATTGTAAATTGCAGCTAAAAAAGGACCTGAGCCTTGATTAATGTATTGCTTCAATTCCGCCTGCAAATCAGAGATGATTGCTTGGGCTGTTTTCAGTTTTTCACTATCAATTTTCTCATTAGCAATAACTTCAGACATGTTCATATCTCCAAAAAAAATCAACCGCTCTTATACGGCGGCTGATTTTTATTATTGTTTTTATTTTACCAAGGCTACAACATCTTCGGTAATATCATCACCGCCATAAACAACGTTTGTGTTGGTAATTACCATCTTATAACCTTTTTTCTTGGCAACCTCAGCAATAACGCCTGAAATATTTTTATCTATGTTTTTCAATTCGCTGTTGTAATCATTATTAAGTTGAGCTTTTTTATCCGCAAACTCGGTATTATATTTTTTCAGAAGTTCTTCTTTTTTGGTCTTATCTTGTTCGTTGTCAACTTCTTTCTGCACTGTTTGCAACCAATTTGACAATTCAGCAGTTTTTGCATAGTAATTTTGCTTAAGATTAGATACCAACGGTGACTGCGAAACAACATTATTCAAATTAACTACGGCTATTTTTTCAGAGCAACAATCAGACAATGCACACACGGCAACACCGATAACAAATGCCACAACGGCAACAATCAGAACCGCACACTTTTTGCAGCAACATCCTTTTCCGCAACAGCAGGAATTATTATCACATACAGCCTTAGTTTCATCTAAACTATTTTTTTCTTTTCTCATGTTAAAACCTTTCATCTTTTAAAATATTTCATACTTTGTGCAACGATATATCAAAAAGAAATCTGTTACAAGTATTTTTTTGTTATATACTCTGATTCGTAAAAAAAAAGCACCTTCCGGTGCTTTTTTTATCTGCCGCGAATATCTCGCAGTTGTTTAAGATTTTTAACTTTTTGTTGCGACATTTTTTGAACTCCGACACCTTTATCTCCGGCATCCCGCACATATTTAAACAACTTTTCCTGAGTTTGTTTGGAAAGCGGCTTATCGGAATTTACGGCATCAGCAAATTCTTTTGCTATGCTGTTAAACCCATATTCGCGATAAATTTGTCCGGCATACAAAAAGCGATTCATACTTATGTCATTCGGAAGAGAAACAATGCCGGAATCAACTTTTTCCGCAAAATCCGCCATCATCTTTTTTGCCTTTGCCTTAGAAGTAAATTGAGCAACACGTTTAGCATAAAAATCTTTCATATCCTTTTGGTGCCGGTCAAGATTTAACTCTTCGGAGGCCTTGTGCTGCGTATTATGTTTCAATGTATTTTCATGCTTTTTTGCATAACTGTTCCAAACTCCGGTATCTGCTGTTTTGCTTGTATCGCGAACAACCGGCTTGTCGGCCTTTTTTGCAACCTTATAATCTACTTTAGACTGATATTTTGCACTTGAATCAGACTTGAGCCCAAACCAACTGATGGCAAAGCCGAATGCAACTGCTGCGGCATACTTCAATCCTTTGCCGTTAATAGAAAATATTTTTGTTGTTTTAGGTTTATAAGGGGCTTTTTCCTTTTTACTTTCTGTTCTCTCTTTACGTAATTTATCCAAAGCATTCACAGCCGGACTGTTTTCGTAAAAATTTCCGAGAGTTTTAACATAAGACTCAAACAGCTCTTTATCTTTAGGGACAAAATTACCGTTATTATATGCAGTAATATAATCCTCAGCTTCTTCTCCGAGTTTTTGAAAAAGGTTGACATCCGAGGTATTATGAAATCCGTCTTTATTCAACTTTTTATATAACCGAGCAAATTTAGATATTTTTCTTTTCATTGAGAATGAGCTCATACTCTTCTTTCTTTGGAAAATACGTTGCCAAAAACTCAAAGATGGAGTTTCAAGATATTTACGCACATCAAAAGAGCTTTCTTTTTGTAATTTGTCCAACAGTTTTTCTTTTTCTGATATTTGCGCAAACACATCAATATATTCGGCAAATGTTTCTTTATCTTTGTCCTCAACTTTCAGCAAGTCTTGCGCATATAAATCAAAATACATACCTGCCTTATCCACAAGATTCAATCTTTTATTATGCTTTTCTTGAGAATACTCCCCACGGCGAATACGTTTCATACTTTTTATACTGCTGCGCAAAAAAGCGCCGGAAATCGTTTTTATTTCGTGTTCCATCTGTTTATCCTATCATTCTGTGTAATTATTTTGGTATATCATATACTCTTTTTTTACTTATTTGTCAATAATTTATTTTTTTGTTTATTTTAAAAGTTTGACAATGTCTTAAATATTTGATATAATATTCGGCAGAGCGTCAGGTTTACGCTTGCTGCCTGCCCACAGGCAAACTCGGACGAGATAACCTTACAAAAAAATATATTGGTCATCAACTCTTTTCAAAGGGAATCTTTGACCGGCAGGCATCAAATTATATGTTCCCGAAAAGGAGTTTGTGTTATGACTGATAACAATCTTTCCCTTAATTCAGAAACAATAGAAAAACTGTTTGCAAACGGTGTGTGTTTGACTTATTCCCCTTACGAATCCGCAAAAGCATACGACTATGCAAACAAATTGAAGCACGATTTTCTGCAAAAATACAAAAGCGTAAAACACGTGCAAATATGCTCAAAAACGGCAGAAATACCGCAAGCAAAATATAACCCTGCTTTTCACTATTTTTCCGACGGAACGCTGATTCATTGCTGCTATGAAAATGAACTGCTGCTCGGTCGTATTATGAAAATGCTGCAGCTCCGTAATTATAAAATATGTTGCACCTACGCTCCGAAATCTGATTTTGAGTATATGGAATATTCTGATTTTTTGCGTAAAATTTCCGAACACGCTTTGCAAGCTTATCCGTTACAAGATGACTTGTATGTTACCGAATTACCGGAAAAAGAAATATTTGTTTCTGATTGCTTCAAAAACGGCAACATCTTGTTAACAGCGGACAAAAGTCAATTATTCCCTGCAGATTGCCGTTCGTGTATGGCTCTGTTTGCCGACGGCAGGTATTATGTTTCAGAAAACTTTTCCGGTCGTTTAGGCTCGCAAAACAGCAGCAAAGTTCATATTTTCAGGCAAAAATTAATGCAAAACTATTGCTATTGCGAAATGCAATATGTGCCACAACAATATATTGATGCCTTATATGAAAAAGCTAAAGAATTTGATTGGTATATTTCTCCTGCGGATGCCGATACCAAATTAAAATCTGCCAATAAACCGGATAACGGATTACAAAATTATATTGCGGATTTATTTACCCAAAGAGTTTGTCTGACGGTAACCAATCCGGACTTTAATTCTTCTTTTATGTCTCCGGATTTTGCCCGTTATGCCGTATTTTCCGACGGATTGGTGGTATCTGCTTATTATGGTGAGAATGACAAAATATTTATGCGCGACTTACAAAAATATTTTCCGAACAAAAACTACAGGTTTGAAAAAGTTTCGGATGAATATATTACGGAAATCTATCGCCGATTACCCGAATTTCAGAAAAGCGCCGGTGTAATTTACATTGAAATGCTTAAACAAAAAGCCAGAAAACTGAAACGAATGTTGTTAATTCCGCATCACGAAGCTCTGGATATTGTCGCTCAAATGGCCGGATGGAAAAATTGGAAATCAATCAAAATTGAGGATGAAACCCATGCCAGACAGCTTATTGATGCCGAAAAATTTCGTAAAGACTTAGCTTCAAGGTTTAATGCCGAAAATCCGCTGGAAGAAGAGTGGAAGCATTTTCACAAGCACAGCGGTAACTAACCGGATATTCTAACAGCACTTATATTATAGGAGTTTGTGTCATGACTGAACAAATGCAACAACAAATTGAACAATTATTCAGCAACGGATATTGCTTAACTTTTAACCCTATGTCAATCAAAACCGTTTGGCAAAGAGAACACCGCAAAGTTTTGAATTTTGAAAAAGCAAATCATCTGCAGGATTATGTCCTGATTAACAAAAAATCACCCATTGTTCTTAATTTTTGCGACTTTCATTATTTTTCCGACGGAACACTGATTCATTGCCTTGCCCCGAGCAACCCGTATAAGCAAGAGAAGCTGGAAAACATTATGCGTGTTCTCTCTTTTCACGGTTACACAATTAAGCGTATTTTAGCTCCGTTTACTGATGATGAGCGCATGGATTATTTTAGTCTTATCTATTATATCAGCCGCGCGGCGGAAGAAAAATATACCGATTTTTCTGATTTGGAAGTAGCAAAACTGCCGGATAAAGAAACTTTTGTTTCCTCTTGCTTTGCGAACGGAAATATTTTACTTAATGCCTGTATATGCGAATTAATTCACCCTAATTTTTGGGATGTTGCCGCCATATTTGCCGACGGGCAATATATTTTACCCGACAAATACAAAAAACGAAGAGATTTTTACGGCACACACCTGCAAAAAAGATTTGAAGCAAAATTCGGCGAAAAGCATGTTTTGTTGACACCTCAATATGTGCCGCAAAACTACTTTGATGCCTTGTATGAAAAAGCCAAAGAATTTGATTGGTATATTTCTCCCGAAAATATGGAGAAAAAATTTCCGACTCGCTCAAAACAAGATACCGAAAAAATGAACACGTTTATAGATGATTTGATAAAAAATCGCAGATGCATCAGTGTTGTTCCCAACAACGGCTTCAGTTTTCCGCTTCCGATGAATTTTCGCTATGCTTTATTTGATGACGGCAAGCTGATATGTTCAAAAAGCGTGAGCGGAACGCAATCACAAACCGGACCTTTGTTTGTTGAGCTGAAAGAAAGTTTCCCTAACATGCGTTTTGAAGTAGAAACCGTTCCCGATTATTATATCAGTGAAATATACAAAAAACTGATTCCTTTAGGTTATTCGGCCTGCAAAGCATATACCGATATTTTAACTCAAAGAGCCGAAGATTTAAGCAAACAATCACATCTTTCAAAAGACGAGGCTTTTGAGTGCGTTCTCCGCTCGGAGGGTTGGCAGGGAAAAGCAGAGTTTGAAACAGAGTTGACGGAAGCCCATGCCAGACATCTGATAAAACGTATTTTGCAAAAAGAGGAACTTTCCCGCCGAAATGCTTAAAAAACAGGCGCAAAACCTTTGGTTTTGCGCCTTACTCTTTAATATCAAGGCGCTCATAAAATAAAATCTTGCGTTTGTAAAAAACCACCTATATATATATAAGAGAAGGCGAGAAAAGAATTATGGTAAAACTTACGGAAATATATGCAATATTCTGCAAAATGGGACTTTTCACATTCGGCGGCGGGTATGCAATGCTCCCGATACTCAAATCCGAAGTAGTTGATAAGCGCAAATGGATAAGCGAAGAAGAATTGCTCAATTACTATTCTATCGGTCAATGCACTCCCGGAATTATTGCCGTAAACGCCTCATCTTTTATCGGCTACAAACTGCGCGGTATTTCCGGTATGTTGTGTGCCACCGCAGCGGTTATCACTCCGTCGCTGATAATAATCATGGCAATCGCCGCCATGTTGCAAAAATACATGGGTAATCAATATTTGCAATGGGCATTCGGCGGAATTCGCGTCAGCGTTGTGGCTTTAATTATATGCACAGTAATTGATTTATGGCGCAAGGGAGTAAAAAACAAACGCGATTATCTGGTATTTTTCGGTGCGTCAGCTTTACTCTGGCTATTTAACTTATCGGCCATATCCGTAGTGGTGCTGGCGGCCGCCGGTGCGCTGATACCCAATTTCGGAGGCAAAAAATCATGATTTATGTTTTATTGGCCTATGAATTTTTCAAAATCGGGCTTTTTGCCGTTGGCGGCGGACTGGTTACCGTTCCTTTTTTATTTGATTTATCCGAGCAATATCATTGGTTCAGTGCGGCTGAATTGGCAGATATGATTGCTATTTCTCAATCAACACCGGGACCGATAGGTATCAATATGGCAACTTATGCCGGATTTAAGACTGCCGGCGTTTTCGGTTCGCTTTTGGCGACATTAAGCTTAGTTGCTCCGGCTGTTATTGTTATTTATCTGATTGAAAAAATTCTGGATAAATGGGCAAATAATATATATGTGCAAAAAGTTTTAACCGGTATTCGTCCGGCGGTAATGGCATTAATTTTGTTTGCCGGTTGGGATGTGGCAAAAGTCAGTATAGTTGATATTAAAACCGCTTGTTTACTTGCCGCTCTATTGCTCGCCATGCAGTTTTACCGCAAAAATGTTTTTATTTATATCATCATTTCCGCTATTGCCGGAGTTGTTTTACAAATATAATTTTTTATTTACAAAAATCTTTTCTTTTGCTATCGTGTGTTTGGAGTGTGTAACACGCACACTTTAGGGCGTGAGAACCCTTTGAAAAAATCAGTCGTTTAAACAACGGCTTTTTGGTGTATGCCGATTTCGCATATTTTGTTGTGCGGATGTCGGTGTTATAAGGCTTTAGCACGAAATCGCCGAGCCGATTTGATTTTTTCACGGTTTCTCAACATCCGCCCGTCTTTTTAGATGGGATTTTTTATTTTAAAATTTTGCTTAAATGGAGAAGAAGATGAGAAAAGTAGTATTGATGTTTGGGATTGTTGAGTGTTTTGTCGGTGAGAGTTTAGCCGAAACATGGAACTGCGGACCGGCAACTGACGGTGTATACAGCGACAGCGTTAAATGCACCTATGATGAGGCAACAAAAACTTTAACAATTTCCGGCGAAGGAGAAATGGGGAATTATACAAAAACAACTGGTGACGGCTCATCTGCCCCATGGTATGGTAAAGACATTGTTCACGCAGTTATGGAAGGCAATGTAACCAGTATCGGAAACAGAGTATTTAAGAGAGCTTATAATTTGCAAGATATAACGGGAACGGAAAACATAACCCGTGTCGGAGATACTGCCTTTTTAAGAGCCGATTCTTTGATAAGCATAGATTTGCCGAATGTGCAGGAAATAGGCGGTATCGCATTTTATGGAACAGAAAGTCTTGAATATATTGGTATTCCGGATGGTGTTACATATGGTCCGGATACGGTTCTTGGCCGTAATCACGATACTTTTGGTGGTTCAAAATTATCAAACTGCCGAAAAACCGGAGACTGCGGCAGCTGCGGAGATAAATTCGTGCAAGCGGGTGTAGGTTGTGTTTCTTCGTGTCCTGAAGGATATACTTCATATTACGGATATTGCACGCGCACACGCTATACCCTGCCTGAAGCAGATGCGGCAACAAGTAATGACAACGAAAATATGATTGAGTGGATTTTTGAGTGAAAAAATATCCGCCGTCATCTTGAGGGATTCCCACGTCGCTACGCTCCTCGGAATGACCGTAAGGTAGGAAACGTCATTGCGAGGGAGTGAAACGACCATAAGGTATGGAGTGTCATTGCGAG
>JAFUTN010000049.1 GCA_017484225.1 Alphaproteobacteria bacterium | reverse complement strand
TCTACCAACTGAGCTACCTGACCAACAAGTTACGGATAGTCTTATATAATAGTTTTTTTTAAATGTCTACATCTTTTTTTAATTTTATCCAAAAAAATTTTATATGCCGGAAAATTATCAAAAATAAGCAAAAACCGGCATTTTTTTATCATTTTTATGCATTTTTTGCTCAAAAACCGCATATTTTTGTTGTTTTTTATCATAAATAAGAATATAGCATATCACAGAATAAATTTTGATAAGAGGAAATATAATGTCTAATCCTATTGATACTAAGATTATCGGTAAATTGGCCGAGATATTGGATAAAAATCAGCTTACGGGCCTGAAATACGAAGATGAAAACTGCAAAATTTCGCTTTCTCGCGAAGGAGGCGCTCCGGTTTATGTTCCGACTCCGGCAGTTATGCCGTCGGCACCCGCCGTTATATCTTCGGCAGAAACAGAAGAACAAAAAGAAGAAGCCGTTGAGGATTATACCAATTCTCCGAATGCGGTTAAGTCGCCGATGGTCGGTGTGGTATATTTAGCCAGCAACCCTAACTCTCCTACTTACGTTAAGCTCGGCGATTCGGTCAATGCCGGAGATACGGTTTGCCTGATTGAAGCCATGAAAACTTTTAATCCGGTTAAAGCTCATAAGTCCGGTAAAGTAACAAAAATTTTGGTAGAAACCGGAGATCCGGTTGAATATGGTGAACCTTTAATAATCATTGAGTAATAAGCAGGATTGTATAATGTTTGAAAAAATTTTAATTGCTAACCGTGGCGAAGTTGCTTTACGAATTCACCGTGCCTGCCGCGAAATGGGAATCCGCACGGTTGCCGTCCATTCGGAAGCAGATGCCAATGCCATGCATGTTCGCTTGGCAGATGAAGCAGTTTGTATCGGTCCGGCACGCTCGGCGGATTCATATTTGAACAAGCCGGCAATTATTTCTGCCGCAATCATAACCGGCGCAGATGCAATTCATCCCGGATTCGGTTTTTTGTCGGAAAATGCCGATTTTGCCGAAATGGTTGAAAAACACGGAATTACTTTTATCGGTCCGAATGCGGCGCAAATGCGTCTTTTGGGCGACAAAATTACCGCACGCAAAGCAGCAAAAGAAGCAGGATTGCCGATTACCGAAGGTTCTCCGGCCTTAAATTCGGTTGATGAAGCTAAACAATGGGCGCAAAAAATCGGATATCCGATTATCATTAAAGCCAAAGACGGCGGTGGCGGAAAAGGTATGAAAATTGCTTTTGACGAATCGCAGATTGCTGAAGCCTACACCATGGCTAAGGCTGAAGCTAAAGCATCCTTCCCGAGTGATGTTGTGTATATGGAAAAATATTTGCAACACCCGCGCCACATAGAAATGCAAATTTTGGCAGACAAATTCGGCAATGTGATTCATTTGGGAGAACGTGATTGTTCCATTCAACGCAACAATCAAAAGGTTATTGAAGAATGTCCTTCTCCGGCTCTCAACCAGAGTCAGCGCGAAGAAATCGGCGAAATTGTGCGCAAAGCCATTGCCAAAATAGGTTATTGTAATGCCGGAACGCTGGAATTTTTGTATGAAAACGGTAAATTCTATTTTATGGAAATGAACACTCGTTTGCAGGTAGAACACCCGATAACCGAGGCCGTTACCGGAATAGATATTGTAAAAGAGCAAATCAGGATTGCTGCCGGTGCTCAGCTCGGATATACTCAAGAAGATATAAAGTTTAACGGTCATGCCATTGAATGTCGTATTAATGCCGAAGATCCGCAGACTTTTATTCCCTGCCCCGGTAAAATTACCGAATGGCACGCTCCGGGAGGTTTAGGAGTTCGCGTAGATTCGGAAATTTATTCCGGTTATACCATTCCTCCGTATTATGACAGTATGATAGCAAAACTGATTGTGCATGCCGGAACCCGTAATGCGGCTCTGATGCGATTGCGCCGTGCTTTGGAAGAATTTGTGATTATGGGAGTGAAAACAACCATTCCGCTGCATCAGGAGATTATTGCTCAGCCGGAATATATTGATGCCCAATACGATATTCATTGGTTGGAAAAATTTATGAAATCGCAAGAAAAATAACATCTTTTTAAGCGTCCGACAAAACGGACGTTTTTTTATATCATAAATTTCCGGCAGGTAAATATAAAAAAGCTTTTGCTTAGCTAAAGTTACAATGTCGGCAAGCTATAAGGCATTGCGGAGCTGCTAATGCAGCAGGATTATCTATTGATGCGATACCAATTACAAGAGCTGTAGCAAGACCTCTTGTGCAGTTTGGCAAAAAATTTATTAAACAAGGAATAAATTATTTTGCTGACAAAATGAAAAATATATCCTATAATGATGAAAATGAAAATTAATACCACTAATAATAAAATTTGACAAAGGAACAGAACATGGAGAAAAGGGCAGTAATTGTAGAAACAAAAATTTTTAAGTACCTTGATTTAATGGCAAATTTATTAGCGTGTATTGAGTTTATTTTAATAGGGTGTTTACATTTTATACTACCTTTTTTTCCTGTTCTGTTCTTGTTTGATTTTTGTTTCTGGTTGGGACATCCGTTATTTTTGAAATATGTTCTAAAACGAAAGTGGTTTGAGTGCACGAAAAACTTTTATCTTAAAATAAAATATATTTTGCTTCCATGTTTGATAATGGAACTTATGGTGTTGCTGTATTATCACAAGGCGACGCTTTTTGTTATCAAGACAATAATGGAAAACGGCGACTGAAAAAATTGAAGATAATAATTTACTGAAAGAACGGAATATGGAAAATTACAAAGAAATAATACCTCCATCAGCACTGCGTAAATTTGATGAAATGTGTTTGCATAATGAGTATTTATACCTAAACAAAGAGATGCAACAACAGATTTTATCTTGGGCGACGGATATGCTGAAAGAATCCCGAACAGATTGGGAAAAATTGCATAAAGTAACTGTTGAAGCCGTAATGAAAATTAAAAATACAGAAAAAGCAAAAAAAGGAGCTGTTGCCAGAGATAAAAAATATGCTGAGTTTAGAAATAAATTTGCGGAAATTCAAAAAGAAAGGTATGAAATTGCGTTAATAAACGGCACTAAATTAACAGCAAACGGGTTTGTTGAATGGTTTTTGAAAAACAAAACAAATATACCTGTTCCATATTCTGAACAAAATCAAAAAAACAAATTAAGACAGCTGGCACAACAAAATAATCGGAAGCTAAAAAAGCTTTTGCTTAGCTAAAGTTACAATGTCGGCAAGCTATAGGGCATTGCGGAAGCTGTTTCCTATCGTTAAAATTGCAATGTAAATTTGTAATTTTAACTGAAAGGAAAAAACAATGACAGAATTTACACGTGAACTGATGTTCGGCAAACGTCCGCTGCGCCGAACAAACCCGAAACCCGGACAAAGCGAGTATTATTACGTTGACCCGCGCAGTGCTAACCGATTTGCAGATATGAAACAGATAGATGTTCCGAGCGCGGATACTCCTAATCCCTACGCGATAGAAATTCAGCAATATCTGCATGATAATGACGAATTTAATTATAAACAGCTTTATGGTGATACTCCGCCAACGGCGCAAACACAAAATAGTAGTGCCCCGAATTGCTACATGACATTTAATGGTCAGAATTTGAATCTTTATAATAACACTGATCAGGTTGGAAGTTTAGATGCTCAGTCGGGACACGATGATTTTCAAAGTGCTCAATACCAAAATGTGGCAAATAAAGGTCCTATTCCTGAAGGCACATATTATGCCAACCAAGACCAAAGGCAAAACATTACGGCCTTAGATGCGGTTGCGGGAACAGGTATCGGAATTGCTAATAAACTTGGTGCCAATATTCATAGAGGGACATGGAATGGAGGACCTATTTCTTGGGGAACAAAACGCGTTTGGTTACAACCTGATGATAATACCAATACCTATGGGCGTTCAGGATTTACAATTCATGGCGGTTTGAGTAAGGGTTCTGCCGGATGTATAGATATACCATGGCAAACAGGAAAATTGAGTAATTATTTGGATGATTGTCAAGATTCTGTTCCGGTATATGTTAAATATCCGAAGAACTGGTAAAAAAACAAAAGGCAAGGAAAATTTTCTTGCCTTTTGTTTATATTGTTATAATATTGTAATAATTACAACTTTTAGGATTACAATATGTTTCAAGAAAAAATAAGACAGACTATGTCACAAACATTTAAACTCTTATGGCAGTTCAAGTGGTATATTGTTGGATATTTGATATATTACAGTAGATTTATTGTAGAATATTTTAATCCACCTGCAGCAGATGACCCTATATGAAATAATGAATACACACATGGTGCGTGGAATTATATCAATCAAGAAGTATATATTCATAGTATGAAATTATATTCCATTATTGATACTCTGCTATTTTTCATTGGCACAAGTAACATGCGCAATCATCCGTTGTTGGCAAAGATTATATTTTTATCTCCGTGGATAGTTATGTTGTTGGGAACATTCGTTATAATATGTGAGTGGTTAGGGGGATTATTGAGTTAAATATGTTTAAAGAAAAAATAAGACAGACTATGTCACAAACATTTAAACTCTTATGGTCGTTTAAATGGTATGTTGGATTGTATCTGTTATATTACATTATAAATATTATATCATTATTTGATATACCGGTAGCAGATGATAAAATCTTCCAAGCAGAAGCAACTTCGCGAATTTGGTCATATACCAATCAAGAAGTTTATATCGGTAGTCTAAGGCTGGAAATTATAATACTGAGTTTACTTTTTCTTTTGGGAACGAGTAATATGCGTAATCACCCGTTGTTGGCAAAGATAATATTTTTGTCACCTTGGGTGTATATGATAATATTCCCGGGAATATTATTTTAAAATGTTAAACAAAATCCGCACAAAGTTTAACATTTTTTGTTTGAGCTATTTTAGCCATTTTCAAAACTATAGTATTTTTAGGGCAAAGACTTTAAGCCAATAGATTCGCCTAATCCAAAATTGGTTGAAAAGGCTGATTGTTTCAAATAAAACTTGATTTTAATAAACAGTCTACATATAGTAAATCAAGCGAGGAGAATAGCAAATGAAAGAAAAAACAAAAGAAATATGCGTATTAGGCGGACTTTATTTTGTGATAGGCTATATTATTGATTTGGTAGATGGCTTTGCAAGCAATCTATCAATGATTTTTGATATTTTTTTTGTTATCCTCTTTTTCATGATTTTATTCGGCAAAAAAATAGCCTTTTTGCGGAAAGTTATAAATAAGTTTCCTAAGTTATCGGTGTATTTATATTATATCGGACTTGTGGGATATGTTTTATTTGCTTTTAATTTATTGGTTTTAGGAGCAGCTGAATTTATTTCTTTGAGTGAGAAAGCTCAAATGTATATTTCTATAGGTGTAGCTACGATAAACATTGTAGGAGTTTTATTGGCACTGATTTTAGCAACTCGTAATGTATTTTTAAGATGTAAATTCAAGATAGAAGCCGAATGATTAAAGTGTAAAGAATATATTCCGGTTAAGAACCTTTATCGGTCGGTTTCGGAAGCTAAAAAACTTTTGCTTAGCTGAAGTTTTCTAAAAAACAATATAAGACGTTTGAATTCATACTATTGACAAAAAAATAAAAAATGCTATAATGAAGTCCTAAAATATTATAATCTGGATGACATTATGTGGATTTTTAAAGGTCAGAGACAACGGCTAAACACCTACTCTTTTGATTTACGAAATTAACAAATGAAATTCAGTAGCGTATTGCCCGACTTCGGGGTCCCTCTTTACGCTTTTCATATTTATTCCGATTGGGGAACAGCGGAAGGCCATTAAAATTTGAAGATTATGGCTAAGATTAATTTCAAAAAGTTTGTGGAGTGTGTGTGTGACGTGTTGACATTCATCACAGCTCTTGTGTGTGTAATTATTGCAATCTGCGCTATGTTAGTTGCAGATGCAGTGGCTCTTTTCGCATACCCGGTGTATGCGACTCTGGCGCCCAGAAAGGCTGCCGATATTGATTCCATCAGCGGATGGATAGGCTTTGAATGGTTGGAAGATATGTGCGAGTTGAAGCACAATATTTCTTGGCCATTCAGTTGGCTGAACATGGTGCTCCATTTTATGGACGCCGTGGTGATAGCCCTCTTAGGATGGGTTACCGCGTGGACGGCTCCCATGAAAATACGTTTCTGGTTTATTGATGCGGTCAATCTTCACAAGCCGCACATCCAGAAGAAGTATTTTCAGATGTCCGATGAGGGAGGCAAGATAAACCTCATAAAATACGGACATCTTCAAAAAGATGTTCTCTTGGAATTGTTCCGAGAGAATCATGAGCCGTTCATCAAAGCCGGCAAGGTGGAAGATGATTGGTTTTTGGCTTTGGGGATTGAGGAGATTATACGATACTCCCAGCTCCATACCTTGGGAGCATACAAGATGAAGGCCATGCTCAACAAGGCTGATGAGCCCAGAATCGCCGGTGAGGTGACGAGAGTCATACGCCTCAACGGTCTTTCTGTAGAAGTCATTAACTGGTTCCACGGCAACATCAGACAGGAACGGTCTGCATATCAGACCATTAAGTCTGCTCTGAAGGACCACGAGCAGGCTGTCACCGTCTTAGCTCTCCAAACCGGTGAGCAGAAGGATGCCGACAAATTTGTTGAGTATATCAGGCTCAACCATGGCTTGGGCAAATACGCCCAAAAAGCCATGTCCAAGTACCAGTATATGACCTTCCACAAGGAGGGCTACAAGCTGGAGGCTGAGGTTGTAAACTCCAAGCTGCGTGACGTAGCAAAAGATGGCTTTTCCTCAAAGTCTGCCCATTTCATTCCTATGTTCGTAGAATATAAGGAGATTGCGGCTGACAACGAGGTGGCAAAAGACCTCATAGCATCCAGCGAGGTGCTGACAAAGATGGTCTATGCCTGACCTTAAAAAAATCCGGAACCCCTGCTTTGTGAAAAGCGGGGGTTCTACCTTTTTATCAACAAAAAAAACCGGCGCAATGCCGGCTGTTTTTTTCTAATCCAATATCATATATTCCACTCTGTCCGGATAAACATCCGTAATTTGCAATTTTACGCCGTGAATATCCAAAAGTTTGTCGTTGGCGGAATAAACATAATGTCGGGTAACCGCAACTTTGTCGGCAGCATATTCCGTATACGAAAATGTCATGCGGTCATTCATCATACCTCCGTATTTAATTTCAAAACGCTGTTCCGGCACCGAAACATCCTGACGTTCATCATGGAAAGGCTCAATACCTAACCCTTCCGGTTCAATATCGGCATCTTGTTTAGGGTAGAACAATTCTCCGCGATATAGCGTGGCTATTTTCGGCAAAATCACACCATCGGAATTAACCAGCAAGAAATTACCCTGCCCCGTCGGGTCAAACACCTTATAAACTTCACCGTTGCGTAAAATTTCGCCAATCGGAGTATAACTGTCCCCCTTATTCAACTTTACTACGCGGGAACCGCTGGCAACATAGCCGGTTTCGTTGGCAATCAACTTATTAATTGCCATTTTTTTAACGGTATATATTTCCGAATCCACCATTCGTTGCCCAACGTTTGCCGAAACAACAACCCGACGGTCAAAGGTATGTGTCGGGAGTGTTTTGCTGTCGGTAACCTTTTCTGTTTTCGGTTTAGTCTGTCCGGTATAATATTCTATCGGATATGTGCGATATGAGCGAAAGTTGTTCATCCAATAATTATCATTATCGGACTCAAAAAGACCACTGCAAGCAGAGAGTGATACTGCCATAACTGTTGTAAGTATTTTTTTCATATTAAAACTCTTTTTTAATGTTTGTTGATATATAACTGACTACATAATGAAACATATTTGGTAAAAAAAGTTATAACGAAAGAGAAAAAAATGAGTAATAATGCCGGAAGCTGCAAAATCGTAAAATTTTGTCCCGTTGCGGAGACAGATGAAAAATTACAGGAATTTGCCGACGAATTTTTTGATGTGGTTACGCTGGATTACAACGACGACGGTATGATTTGTCTTACCGGATATTTGCCGGCAGATGCCGAAGAAAAAAGTTTGGATACGGCGGCGCAAAATGCAAATATTATTCTTCCGGAACACCAATGGGATACGCTTTCAAGCGACGATTGGTTAACGGAAAACGTTATTAAATTTGCACCGGTTGATACCGAAGATTTTGTTGTTTACGGTATTCATGAACATCAGGTTGATTTGCACGGTAAAATCGGTGTCAAAGTTTATGCGGCAACGGCATTCGGCTCGGAGCACCAAACAACAAAAAGCTGTCTTAATGCAATTTCGGATATCAACAGGCTTAATCCGGACGTAAAAAATGTTTTAGATGTCGGCACCGGTTCCGGTGTGTTGGCAATCGCAGCGGCAAAATTATGGAAAAATGCTAAAATTACTGCGGTTGACATAGATAAAGAATCCGTAATTGTGGCAAAACAAAATGCCGAGGACAACAATGTATCGGTTGCCGTTGATTTGAGTGACGGATATTCTGCCGATTTGGTGCAAAACAATGCACCTTATGATGTTATTTTTGCCAATATTTTAGCACGTCCGTTAATTGCAATGGCTCCGGATATGGCAAAAAATTTAGTCAAGGGCGGTTATGCCGTTATTTCGGGATTTGTTGAAGACCAAACCGATTGGGTTGTCGGCGAACATAAAAAACATGGTTTGGAATTGAAAAAAATTTATTATCAGGATAATTGGCGTGCCGCTCTGTTGGAGAAAAAATAATGTTGGAAACCATACGCAAAAAACTTTCGTCTGCCGGATTAGAAGCATATATTATCAGCTACGGCAATCGTTTTATCGGGCAAGATGTGTTGCCGCAAGAACACAAACTCTCGGCCGTTTGCGGTTTTACCGGTTCGGCCGGTGCGGCTGTTATCACACAAAATAAGGCTTTTTTATTGGTTGACGGACGCTACGAGTTACAAGCTTCTTTGCAGGTAAACACCGAACAGTTCACTATTGTTCCGGCAATTCCTTCCCTTTTGTCGGTATGCTCCTTATTGAAAGATGAAAACATCACTAAAATCGGCTGTGATTTTTGGAATTACAGTATTGCCGAAATCAATTTTATTAAAAAACGTTTTAAGGATATAGAACTTGAGGATGCCGGAAATTGGATTGCCGAAGCAGAACATCAGGATGTGTGTATTTTTTCCCGTGACATTAAATATTGCGGCATGACTCGTGAAGATAAATGCAAATTGGTAGCGCGCTTTCTGCAAGAGCAACAGGCGGATTATTTTTTATTCACATCTTCGGACAGCGTTTCCTGGCTGTTAAATATTTATGCAAAAGATTTACCGTATTCTCCGGTTGTCAGAGCTTATGCCTTAGTGGATATTGACGGCAATTTCCGCTTATTCGGAAACAAATTGAAAGCAGAATTCACCACGGAGTCGTTTGATGATTTAAGGCAATTTTTTGAAAATTGCGGCAGTAAAAAAATTTTATATGCAGCTAACAGCACACCGGAAAAAATAAAACATTTTATAAATGAAGAAACAAAATTCTATGCCCGTGACGATATGTGCCAAATTTTGAAGGCAGAAAAAAATCAAACAGAACTGAATGGTATGATTAAAGCTCATATCCGTGACGGTGTTGCCTTAGTCAAACTGTTGAACTGGTTGGAAAAGAATCCGCAGCAAACAGAATTGTCGGTAGTTGCCAAACTGCATGATTTGCGCGCCGAACAAAAAGACTTTTTTTCCGAAAGTTTTGCCACTATTGCCGGTTTTGCCGACAACGGAGCCATTGTTCACTATCAACCGACGGAACAAACAAACAAGTCTTTGCAAAACGGCAATATATTGCTGTTAGACAGCGGAGGACAATATTTTGACGGCACAACAGATATTACACGAACAATTTCCATCGGAAATCCCGATGCCAAAATAATCAGGGATTTTACGTATGTTTTAAAAGCCCATATCGCCCTCGCCTCCGCCCGTTTTCCGCTCAACACCGGAGGCACGAAATTAGATGCCATTGCCCGCGCTCCGTTATGGCAGCACTGCATTGACTACAAGCACGGAACAGGACACGGAGTTTCCTGTTTTGGCAATGTGCATGAGGGACCAATTAGCATTTCCATTGCCGGTTCAAATTATCCGTTTAAAGAAAATATGGTAACTTCCATAGAACCGGGAATATATGTAAACAAGCAATACGGCATCCGGATTGAAAATTTGTATTATACATCAAAAGTTGAGGATAATCCTGACTATTTGGAGTTCAAATGTCTGACCGTTGTTCCTATTGATAAACACTTAATTGATAAATATCTTTTATCCGGAGGGGAACAGCAGTGGCTGAACAATTATCACAAATATGTTTATGATTGTTTATCCGCGTATGTAAATGAAGATGAAAGAAAGTGGTTGGAAAAGGCTTGTTCCCCTCTCTGATTAGAGAGAGGAAGTTATGAAAAAGAGCAAGTTATTATTCGGACTTTTCTTGGCTTTGTTGATTGAAATACCTTTTTTTAAAGGTTTGTCGCAATATGCCAACCTGTCAAACGCCTACACCCATGCTCAGAGTCTGGCTCTGCAATCGCCGGAAAATGCCAACAAACCGATTGTTTATATTTTTTACAACGACGAACCTTGCGAAACTTGTCCGCAAGCCGCGGCCATGGCTTATGATTTGGTGAAAGATAATTTCGGAAATGATGTAAATATTTTTGAAATAAATTATGCTGCCGCCGGCGAAGAAAATTTTGAATGGGAATATCATCTGGAACAACCGCTGTCGGTAGTGGTGGTAAAAATGCAGGACGGCACTGTCTTAGGTTACGAAAAAATTGATAACCCGCAGTTAATGCTGGACGATCAATACTATTTTGCCGAAAAAATAATAAATGCCATAAATGATGTGTTAGCCGTATAAATATTATCTAAATTTTTACCAATAGCCTGTATATTAACCTGTAATGAAGTAATGAAACAACAGGTTATACCGGTAAAATGGGAAGAACAATAAAACATATTTCGCATATTTCGGATGATTTTGACTTTTATATATGCGGTGTAAACGGAGTGCTGAACAGCGGCGGCAGCTTTAATCAGGAAGCTGTTGAAACGTTATATAAGCTGTATCAAAGCGGCAAACAAGTGATGTTGGCATCAAATTTTGCCGTCAGAGTTGAAACTTTGTTTTACGAATTAAAAAAATGCGGAATTCCGATGTATATTTTCAATTCCATTATTACAGCCGGAGAAATTGTTCATTTTTACTTAAAAAGCAAACCGCAGGTCGGAAAGATGTATTATCCGGTTGTCGGCACCGAAAGTCAAATAATGAAAGGTCTTGATTACGGCAAAACCGAAAGTCCGGTTTTAGCTGATTTTTTGTTGGCGGAAACATCTTTATCCGAAATAGACCTTAATGAAAAAATTCCGTTATTGGAACAAGCATTGGAGCTTAATCTTCCGATGATTTGCGTTGGAAACAATACCTCGGTTATGATAAATAATAAAGTTTGTGCCGGTGTAGGATGTTTAGCGGAAAAATACGCTCTGATGGGCGGCAAAATCATTCCTTTCGGTAAACCGGACATCAAAATTGCTTCTTATCTGACGGAAGGCTTAAAAAACTTTAATCCGGAAAAATGTCTTATTATCGGCGACAATATGGCGACGGATATGCGCATGGGATATAATTTAAAGGCCAAAACAATGCTGATTGGCAGCGGAATCCATCAATTAAGCGAAAATGATAAATATAAAACAAACGAGCTGATTTCCGGATACGGATTTGATGTTGATTATTTTGCGGAGAATTTGCAATGGTAAATTGGGGTATTGACTTAAATAAAACAGCCAAAATTGTTGTTTGTATTTTAATTATCTTAACCGCATTTCGCTGTAACATCAAAGAAACATCCATTGACAGGGCAAAAGCAGCCATACAGCAAAAAAACATAAGCCTGACCGAGCAAATTTCGGCCAAAGAATTGAATGATTTTATTGACTTTTGGCCGAGCTATTATGACTACAGCAAGGCAAATGATATATATGTTCCGTTTATAGACAGCAAACCTTCGGATTACATTGATTGGAAAATGAAACTTTGGTTTACCTACCACAAGTGGGATGCCAACAGATTTTTTTATATTTATCAGCGCCTTTATTCTATTTTACGGCTGATAAAAATAAAAAGAAATGCCAGAGAATTGGTTAAGTTGCTTGAACACCGCAACGACGACATATCTCGTGATATGCTTGCCTTGCAGCAACGAATTGCTGAAGAAACAGGGGGATTTTCACAATCTGAATTTCTTCTGGTAGCTGCAAGAGAAAAACTTTTAAACGAACTTTTTAAGCAATAATTCGGCGGATTATTAATAAATTTATAACTTTATGTTTGTAAAAATGAGAATAATAAATATAACAGGTAAATGAAGAATGGAAATAAAGAGAGTTTTAAATACGATAATCAACGCCGATTGCGTTGAAACAATGAACAAATTGGAAGAAGGTTCGGTTGATATGATTTTTGCCGATCCTCCTTATAATATGCAATTAGGCGAAACATTGCTGAGACCGGATAATTCCGTGGTTAACGGCGTTACCGAGGAGTGGGACAGTTTTGAAAGCCTTAAAACTTATGATGATTATACAATAAACTGGTTAAAAGCCGCTTATCGTGTGCTGAAAGATAACGGAACCATTTGGGTTATCGGTTCATATCACAATATATTCCGTGTCGGCTATATTTTGCAAAATTTGGGCTTTTGGATTTTAAATGATGTTGTTTGGAGTAAAGTTAACCCTATGCCTAATTTTAAGGGAACACGTTTTACCAACGCTCACGAAACATTGATTTGGGCCGTTAAAAATCCTAAAGCCAAATATACTTTTAATTATGAAGCAATGAAGGCCCTAAATGATGAAACACAAATGCGCAGCATTTGGGAGTTACCGATTTGCACCGGCAAAGAACGTTTGAAGAATGAAGACGGTTCTAAGTTACACCCGACACAAAAACCCGAAGCCTTGTTGTATCGCATTTTATTGGCATCCACAAAAGAAAACGATATAGTATTAGACCCGTTTTTCGGAACAGGCACAACCGGAGCCGTAGCAAAAAAAATGGGACGTAATTTTATCGGTATAGAAAAAGATTCGGAATATGTAAAAGGCGCGCAAAAACGTATTAATGAAGTGCAAAAATTACCTGATTGCGCTATGGAATATACCGTAAAGAAAAAACAGCCGCGTATTCCGTTTGGTGCCGTTATTGAGGCCGGAATGCTTTCTCCGGGAGATAAAATATATAACTCAAACGGCAAAAATTATGCGGTTATACGTGCCGACGGCTCGGTAAAAAGCGATATTGCCGAAGGTTCCATTCACCAAGTCGGCGCCGCGGCTCAAAATGCTTCGGCCTGCAACGGATGGGAATATTGGTATTTTAAGGACAAACAAAATAATTTGGTCTGCATTAACGAACTGCGTCAGCAAATCAGAACAGAAATGTATGGAGCCGAATAACATTGTTGTTCAGAAGAAAAAATAACGGAAAAAATCCTGAAAAAAAAGAAACTCCGAAACAAAAATACGAAAACGGAGATAAAGAAGGATATTATGCCGCTATTGATTTAGGAACAAATTCTTGCAGATTGGTTGTGGCTCAACCGACACCAAGCTCATTTCATGTGATTGAAACATTTTCCAAAATAACCAGATTGGGAGAAGGTATTATTAACGGAAATACTCTTTCAAAACCGGCGATAAGACGCACAATCTCGGCACTGAAAGTATGCCGTGCCATTTTGGAAGAATACCAACCGATGACACGTATGCGTTTTGTGGCCACAGCCGCTTGCCGACGCGCCGTTAATTGTTCGGATTTTGAAAAAATGGTAAAGCGCGACACCGGATTAAACATGGAAGTTATTTCTTCAAAAGAAGAAGCCCGTCTTGCCGTTGTCGGTTGTATGCCGCTTTTAAGCCGAACCATTAAACGGGCATTGGTTTTTGATATCGGCGGAGGCTCTACCGAGATTTCACTTGCCCGCATTACCGATACCGGAAAAACATTTATTGAAGGTTTTGTGTCCCTGCCCTATGGCGTTGTGACCATTTCCGAAGCTTTTCCCGGAAAAGAAATGACCAATCTTGCTTATGATACCATTGTAGAGCGAACACATAAAATATTGCAGGAATTTGAAGATAAATATCAAATCACCGAAGCTATCGCCAATCAAGAAATTCAAATTATCGGAACATCCGGAACGGTAACGGTTTTGGGAGCCGTTCATTTGAATTTGCCTCGCTATAATCGGGCAGCCGTTGACGGAATATCAATTTCCGGAACTGATGTGGAAAAAGTTATTACCAGAATCAAAAATATGGGACATATCGGGCGTTGCAAATATTCCTGCATCGGAAAAAGCAAAGCGGACTTAACCATTTCCGGATGTGCTATTGTAGAAGCATTATGTTCGTTCTGGCCTATTTCGGAATTAACTATTGCCGACCGAGGAATTCGTGAAGGAATTTTATTGGATATGATGCACCATCAAAAAAACAATTATTTCCACCCGCAAGGAAAACGGTTGTATCATAAAGGAGGACGACATGGCAAATTTTCGCACAAATCTGGCAGCAATTGATTTAGGCACAAATTCTTGCCGCATCAGAATTACCGACAACAAAGGAAATATTATATATCGCAATGCCGAAACCGTTAAACTCGGTGAAGGCATGGATGCCGATATGCGCTTTACCGAAGAAGCTATTTCCCGCGGACTGAACTATTTTGACGAATGCGCAAAGAATATGAACAAATATAATGTCGGACAATATCGGGCTATCACAACCGCTTCATGCCGAATGGCAAAAAACGGTGCCGAATTTGTGGAAATGGTTAAGCAAAGAACCGGTATAGAGTTGGATATTGTTTCGGCTTATGAAGAAGCTGTTTTGAATTTGCGCGGTGCTTTATTAAACGTAAAAGATAACAGCAAATATATTGTTGTTTATGATTTAGGCGGAGGTTCCACCGAAATAACTCTTGCAAAAATAACCAATCCGCCGAAAATTATTCACACAATTTCTGTTCCGTGGGGTGCGCGTAATGCTTCAGAACATTTCGGACTTGTAGAATATAACGAACTTAATGCCGAAAAATTGCGTAATGAAATTAAGACGTATGTGCAAAAATTTATTACGGATGCCGACTATTTTAAATATGCCGAAGACAGCGTATGTATTTCAACATCCAGCACACCGCTGCGGTTGGTCAGTATGATTAACAATGAAAAAGAATATGAACAAACAAAGGCAGACGGAATATCGGCTCCGGTAGAAAAATTTGACGAACAAATAGCAAAAATCAAAAAAATGACATTCAAAGAAATGTCCGAACATCCTTGTATCAGTGAAAAAAGAGCTTCAATTTTCGTGGCTGCCGGAATTATATTCAAAACAATTTATGACGAATTGAAAATCAAGAATATTACCGCTTCACTAAAAGGTGCTCAAGATGCAATTATAGAAGATTTAATGCGTAACGGAGGTAAAACATGGCAAAATTAACGGCATCAGCCAAACAAATTCGCGGCCGAAAAACACTGACCGTTCGCGTTAAAACAGCCAAATATAACAAACCTTCATCAAATCGCTGGCTGGAACGTCAGCTTAATGACCCGTATGTCAGTGAATCTAAACGTTTAGGATACCGCAGCAGAGCCGCTTTCAAGCTTATTCAATTAGATGAAAAATATCACTTTTTGGGCAAAGGAAAAACTATTGTGGATTTGGGATGCGCTCCCGGCGGTTGGACTCAGGTAGCGGCACAAAAAAATAAAGGCTCCGGACAAATTGTCGGCATGGATTTGTTGCCTACTCAGCCGATTGCGGGGGCAACATTATTGCAACAGGATTTCACCGAACCGGATGCACCGGAAAAATTAAAAGACCTATTGCATGGCGCAGCAGATGTTGTAATGAGCGACATGGCGGCAAACACGACCGGACATCAACAAACAGATCACTTACGCACAATTCATTTGGTAGAGTTAGCCTATGAATTTGCCAAAGAAGTATTGGCTGAAGGTGGAATCTTTATTGCGAAAGTATTTCAAGGCGGAACCGAAGGAGAACTTTTGTCCGATATGAAAAAACATTTTGCCAAGGTTTCACATTATAAACCTGATGCCAGCAGGCAAGATTCGGTTGAAATATATGTGGTTGCTCAAGGTTTTAAAGGCTGACATCCCTACTCTTTTACAAAATATTTTCAAATATCTGTTTGCAAAAGCAAATTAATTTGTTATGATTAATTTATGGCGGAATAAATTTCGCCAAGAACCCGAAAAAGGGGTTCGGAGCTGTGAGAAGCTTTATATGTACCGATACTGATTTCCGGTATCGTTAAAAGTGTTCATTTGTGAATACATTCCCCAATTGTACAAATATGGTTGGGGTTATTGTCTTTAAAAAAACATTTTCAAAAATAAAAAAAGTCATAGAATAAGAAATCGGAGGGGTGCCGACGAGCTCCAGATAACT
>JAFUTN010000048.1 GCA_017484225.1 Alphaproteobacteria bacterium | reverse complement strand
GGGGTGTTTTTCGTTGGTGATTACATTTTTCATTACGAGATTTGAACGAGGAACGAGCGCGATACTTTAAACAACCGCTACTCCGGTTGTTTAAAGTTGAAGCGGCGAAGTTTTGTTAATGAGCAAAGGCAGCGATAGCACCTGATGCGAATTTACAAAACGAGTCCCCGAAGCGGAAAGTTAGCTACGCGAACTTGAACGCAAGACAAAACTCGCACAAAAACACCAATACAAATATCTGTTGCAATTTTTCTAATATATTATATAATCAATAGCCATATAGAGCTATTATTAACTAAAAAAAATCCGCTGAGTAAAGTAGGCGGTGTCTTGTTATGGAAAATATTATAAGTATTAAGAATCTCGATGCTATTGAGGTGCGGGAAAATAATCGTCTTGCCCCTCGGTACGGAATGAATCAGTTATCATTCCAAGCAACTAGGATGAAAGAACAGGAAGTACTTTGCAAGTGCAAAAAAATTCTTGAACTGAAAAAACTTCCTCTTCTGGTTAGCAAACTTGAGGAACTCGGTGTAAAAGGAGTACAGGAAGAGTCGCAGGATTTTTTCGTCGTTTTAGAGAAGGCTGCGAAGCTTCTTGATGATGGTTTCCATGTGCTGATTATCCAGGCCATGTTGGGATGTGCCGGTGGAGAAAAGTCGTCGCTGGGATATGGTGCTTTTGATGAGAAGTTCACTAAGGCTATGACGGATATGGATTTTCGCAAGAAGCTTTGGGGAACAGATCATCTTATGCCCATCGATATGGTCAGATTTATGCTGATTGACCTTATGAACGGTATCAATCTTGATGAAGTTCGTGAGGAAGATCTGAAAAAATCATGCCTTATCAACGGTTTTCTCCCACGTTATTCCAATAAGTAAGAGAAAAAGTTTTGCGTCGTTAACAATCCCCTATCAACCTTTCGGTTGTTAGGGGATTTTTGATGTATCCAATAGCAATGTCATGCCTATTTTGCCGGAAAAATAATAAAGTCATCGCTCGATTGTTGGAAAAATAAAAAAGTCATGCCTGTTTTTTCGCGATATGCGGAAAAATTCAAGGCATCTTCAAATTTAAAAAATAGAGCGCTACGCAAAGATGAGATTCCTTGACGCACGGACACACAGTGCCGTGCGAGGAATGACGATAAAACAAATTGCGAGGTTAGCATCACCTTTTGCAAACAACAGCCTGTAAAATGGATGTTTTTCCTTTTTAAATAAAACATAAAAGTCATGCCTGTTTTTTCGCGGTATGCGGAAAAATTCAAGGCATCTACAAATTAAATAAGGCGCTTCGCAAAGACCAGATTCCTTGACGCACGGACACACAGTGCCGTGCGAGGAATGACGATAAAACAAAGGGAAATAGTCAAACCTTTGCAAAAGTATAGTGAATTTCTTTCTGATACAGACTTATCCAAAGATACCTGTTTGGTATAGGTTTATATATAAAAATCAAATGTTCTTGTTTCTGGGGTATTTATGGTTAAATGGACAGCGTTTTATTATGATATCAGCTTTTCATATTCTTCAGCCAAGCCATAAGTGCGATTTTTACGTGCCTTATTGACAATGCTTAAAAATCCAACATCAACCCATTTATTTAACAAAAGTCTGGCTGATTGTGATGATAAATTTAGATATTCGCCCGCTTGTATTGAAGTTATTTCTTCAAATTCGGTAAATAATTCCAGAATTTTACGCTGTTTAATATCTAATTTACGCAAGATAGGTGAAACATCTGCTTTAACACCAATATTTTGCTGTTCTTGCGCTTTAATATTGACATTTTCAAATGCTGTCGCCACACCTTTAATGAAATATTCCAGCCAAGGAGTTAAATCAGCAACGTTCCGGCCAAAATAATAGTTGTGATGCGGATGTGTTGCCAGTGCCTTATAATAGTCTCTCAAGTTTTTAGCATAATACTCTTCCAAAGAATAAATACCTTTTAAGCCATAACCGAATTTACGCATAATATAACTGGTCATCAAGCGTGCCGTTCTACCGTTACCATCAAAATACGGGTGGATAGTCACAAATTGATAATGAAATATTCCGGCAACAACAGATGTCGGCAGTTTATCTATATTATCATTTACCCATTGAACCAAATCTTTCATCATAACCGGAACATCTTTAGTTTCTGGCGGCAGATAGACAAGCGCACCGTCTGATGAGTCATAAATTGCATTTTGAGCATCTCGGTAAGGAATATTTTTTTTGCTTCCTTCTATAATACTATGTACTTTTTGAATAAAGTTTTCCGTAAACAGTGAACTACTATCTAAATATTTTTCCATATAATTGATTGCATTGTAATAAGCTTTGACTTCTTTTTCATCATGACCTTGATATTCTTTAACCTTATTATTGGCATAATATAGCGTGGTTTCTACTTGTTTTAATGACAGATGATTGCCTTCAATTTGCGTAGAGTAGTGTGTTTGCGTTATTTTCGCGGTTTTATGCAAGGAAGATAGCAAAACCGGTGACAAAGGTTTATCATCAAATGAATTTTTAACCATCTCAATCTTGGTTAAATCCGCTAAAATATCTTTAGTAATTGTATATTTAGGTAAAAAAGTCATGATTTTCTCCTATAATTTATGATTATTTTATGATTAAATTATGAATAAATCAATAATAAAATAGGATTAACTAACGATTTTTTGATTATAAGGTAATTTTTATATAGTTGAGATAAAGTCTATTTTTTGACCGTATGATTCAATTTTACTTTTTGATAAAAAAATGAATCCGGCTGTTTATGGATTATTTATGACTCAATGGACTGTGTTTAGATTGGTGATTACATTTTTCATTACGAGATTTGAACTCGGTGGAATAACAAACAAAAGTTCAAGTTACTTTTCATTTAAAAACTATTACATAATTATTGATTTTGAAATTGTTTTGTGCTAGTATAAGGATAGTTCTAATGAAAAACGGAGATAAAAATATGAATACGGTTATACAGGCGCGTGTTGATGCAGAAAGCAAAAAACAAGCTGAAAAAATTTTAAAACAATTAGGTATAACGCTTAATGATGCAGTCAGAATGCTTGTTAATCAAATTATTCATAGCAGGGCATTGCCTTTTCAACCTAAATTACCAACCGAAGAAGAGTTTATTGCTCAAGCAATAGCTGATTCTGAAAAAGATATTAAAGCCGGTCGTGTTTATGGTCCTTTTAACAGCGTTGATGACTTGATTGCTGATTTAGAAAAGGACGATTAAATGCGGACTTTTAATTATTCCAAGCAATTTAAGCATGATTACAAATTATGTCAAAAGCAAGGTAAAGATATGAATAAACTGCACAATGTATTACGAATATTGGCAAGTGGTGAACCCATATCGGCACAATATAAAGACCACGCATTAAAAAACAGTTGGCTCGGATATAGAGATTTGCATATTGAGCCGGATTGGATTCTCATTTATAAAATACAAGCAAATGAAATTATTTTATTGGCAGCGACCGGAACACATTCTCACGTTCTTTAAAAAATTTTCAAGATTGTATAAAAAATGAAAATTTTAATTATCGGACCGCTTGGCGGAGGTTATATTTTTCTGCCAAATTCGCTCAATTATCTGCAGATTAAGAGGCCTAAGAATGAAATAGAAAAGCCAAAGATTTTTTCTACTCTTTTTTTTGCCTTATTACCTGTTTTTCGGATATTGCGGATATTAAATAATTTTTTTAGACAAAAACATTGACATTTCCAAATTTTTGTGCTAACTTATGCTTACGTTTTGATATTATTAACAAAATATACGATTATGAAGAAGTTTATCTTAGCTGCCGTATTCGGTGCAGCCTGCCTTATCGCTTACTTTTTGTTAAGCAGTGACAACAAACCCAATCGTGAGAAATATTCACAAGAAGAATGGGTGGTTATTTCGGAAACGGACACTCTCGGCGTTGAAATCAGATGCTTTTTGTTGAACATCAAAACAAAGCAGATTGTTGATTCTTTTGAGCACGAGGATCTCTATTCGTCCGTCACCGTATGCGTAGACTCTACCGATTATGAGCGCCTGCATTCCGGCAATGTAACGGATGAAGAGTTATCCTCGTATGCCCTTGACATTATGATGGCCTTCCATGAGGATGAAATTGAATGGTGCCATATCACCAACGACAAAGACGGCAAAGTGATAGAACATTATCACACGAAAGCCGGAAAAGTTGTGCCGAGTGAGGTGTGCGGTGTCCATGACAGTATTTAACAATGTTGCTCCCGTTTGGGAGCATTTTTTTTGCTTAACTCATAAATTACACTTGCGTTAAAATATTTTTTTTGCTAGTTTTTGCTAAAGAGCAAGGAGATTTGTATGTTTACGGAAAAATGGAATTATCGTTTTTTGGAATTGGCAGAGTTGTTTGCCTCTTGGTCAAAAGATCCGTCAACCAAAACAGGTGCTGTTGTAATCGGACCGGATAAAGAAATTCGTGCAACCGGATATAACGGTTTGGTGCGCGGAGTGGACGACAATATTCCCGAACGTATGGAACGCCCTACAAAATATGACTTTTTTGAGCATGCCGAGCGCAATGCCATTTATAATGCGTGTCTGACCGGAGCTTCACTCAAAGGCTGCACAATTTATTGCACATTAACACCTTGCACAGATTGCGCGCGGGCAATTATTCAAACCGGCATTAAAGAGGTTGTTACCTACGAATATAAGCCTAAAGATAACGACCCGAAAAACACTTGGCGGGATAAACTTAATTATTCGGCGCAAATGTTTGCCGAAGCCGGTGTTAAATACGTTGAACTTCCTCGTAAATAATTTGAACTTTATCTGAAACTTGGACTTTAAATTCTTTTCACAAGCAATATATGTATTGCCACAGTGTTGTATGGAAATTAAAGGAGAGTTAAATGAAAATTCTGATTGCCGACGATCATGCCATGTTCCGAGACGGGCTGGCTTTGCATTTGGAAAAATTGGCACCTGATGCAACTATTATTCAGGCCTCCAGCTATTCGCAAATGTTTAAAATCATAAGCTCGGAAAATGATGTTTCCGTAATAATTTTGGATACGGAAATGCAAGATATGCCGTGGGCTGATGCCTTAACCAAAATCATGCAAATATCACCTAAAACCGTAGTTGTTGCCGTGTCGGCATGTGAAGATATTCGCCTGATTAAAAGTATTTTGGCAAAAGGAGTAAAAGGATACATCCCCAAACGTGCTGATGCCAAAACTTTAAGCAACGCTTTGCGGCTTGTTATGGACGGAGGTACTTATGTTCCGCCAAGTTTATTGGAAAACATCCCAAACAGCGACACAGCCGGAAAAAACGGAGCCGTAAAAACACTCACCTACCGTCAGTCTCAGGTTCTTGATCTGATTGCTCAAGGAAAATCAAATAAACAAATTGCTTTTGATATGGGTGTATCCGAATCAACCGTCAAACTGCACATTAACGCTCTTTTGCGTTCACTGAGAGTTAATAATCGCACTCAGGCTGTTATCACCGCGCAAAAAATGGGAATCATTTAATGCTTACTCATCACTTTCTTTAATGCGCTCAATATTGGCTCCGACAGCCTTAAACTTTTCTTCCAGAGCTTCGTAGCCTCGGTCTAAGTGATATACACGGTTCACCGTTGTTTCCCCTTCGGCTACCAATCCGGCAAGCACAAGCGAAAATGAGGCACGCAAATCAGTTGACATCACCGGAGCGGCAGAAAGTTTTTTCACTCCGCGGACAATCGCCGAAGCATGACCGTGGACGTTAATATTTGCGCCCATACGCATTAATTCCGGAATATGCATAAACCGATTTTCCCAAATATTTTCCGTCACCATTGAGGCTCCGTTTGCCACACACATCAAAGCCATAAATTGGGCCTGTAAATCCGTAGGGAATCCCGGATAATAATCTGTGTAAATATCCACACCGTTCAGTTCGCAATTTCGGGCATCAACCACAATACTGTTCGGACGGATTTCAACCTTAACACCAACTTTGCGTAAAATATCTATCGGACTTTGCAAGTGTTCGGCATTGGCATTAATCAGCTCCAAGCAACCGTGAGTAATGGCGGCGGCAACGGCATACGAACCGGCTTCAATGCGGTCATTAATTATTTCGTGCGTAACACCATGTAATTTTTCCACACCGGTAATTGTCAGTGTTGAAGTATTTGCGCCTTCAATTTTTGCCCCCATTTCATTGAGCATACTGATTAAATCGGCGATTTCCGGCTCCTTTGCGGCATTTTCAATAACGGTAACACCTTCGGCAAGCGCAGCCGCCATCAAAATATTGCAGGTTGCTCCGACGGAAGCCGAATGAAAAGTGATATTTGCACCATGTAAACGCCCGTTCACATCCGCCATCACATATCCGTTTTTGATTTCAATTTCTGCCCCCATTTGTTCCAAAGAACTCAAGTGAATATCCATCGGACGTGCGCCGATTGCACAACCGCCGGGCAATGATAGTTCAACATGGCCGTATTTGGTCAAAAGAGGTCCGAGAACATAATAAGAGGCTCTCATTTTACGCACATAATCATACGGAGCCACCAAACTCTCAGGTTTCGGGGTATGATAAGAAAATGTTTGTGTTGTATGGCCATTGAGTTCTTCCTGCTTACCCTCTATTTTAGTGCCAATTTGTTCAAGCAGCAAATTCAGAGATTTGATGTCGGAGAGAATCGGCAGATTACGTATAGTTGAAGGTTCATCCGAAAGCAAGGTCGCACAAATAATCGGTAAAGCCGTATTTTTCGCACCGCTGATATAAACTTTTCCGCGGAGTTGATTACCGCCGACAATTTTGATTTTATCCATTTTCAGTCCCCTTTGAAAGTTTTTTCTTATCCATTTCGGCTTGCTGTTTTTTTCGTTTGGCCAAATTTTTTTGCAACGCTTTAGCTTCTTTTTCAAAACGAATCTCTTTTGCTGACTTTTTAACTGCCATGATTTATACTCCGAAAAATAAAAAATTATTGCTTTAAGGATAACAAAATCAGTTTATTTTGCCAGCAAAATATCTTTTTATGAACAAGCACAACAAAAAAATAAAACCGCCGATACATAACCGACGGTTTCAAACTTTCTAAAAAAAAATACGTTCGGACTAGCCTTGACGAGCCTTCAACTTAGGATTCTTTTTATTAATAACATAAACGCGTCCCTTGCGACGAACGATTTTGCAGTCCTTATCACGTTCTTTTTTTGATTTCAACGAACTATAGCACTTCATTTTTTCAATCCTTATTCAAAACATTTTGTGCGCAAAATAAGCTATCTAATACCAAATGTCAACCTTTTTTTTACGATTTTTCAAACTTTTTGATTTTCAGCGGACAAAATTCTTTTATTTTTGCTTTTTTATTTGCAAATGAGTTTTAAATTGTTATCATAAATTTACGGTAGATGATACCGAGAACCTAAAAAAGAGGTTCGGAGCTGTCGTAAGCTCTTACTAGGTGATGTCAAACAACATCTTATGTTTAATGGTGTTTTTGATGTTTTTATTCCCCACTGAGGTGGGGAGCTTGAAGTGTATGTCCAAGCTTTTTCAAGCCAAAGATTTCAGGAGTCATTACACCTAGTATGATTTACGAACTCCCCGCCGCCTCTTTTTAAGGCGGATTTAATTTTATTTGAAGGGGAAAAATAATGAATAAAAATTTATTACTTTCAGTTGTATTAACTGTTACAATGCTAAACTATCAACCTGAAGCCTTTGCCAAAATAATTGCCGGCAGCGATAACTGTTCCAAAACAACTCAGCTTAGTCAGAATTATTCATACACCACAAGCGGACATAATTGCAGCTGGTCTGTTTCTGACGACGGGGTATTAACCATTAAGGGAACGGGAAGCGGAGCAACAGTCGGAGATCACGGTTACGGAACACCTTGGAGTGGTTATGCCATAAAGACTATTGTGCTTGATAATATTTCAGCCAACGGCACATATTCTTTATCCGGATGTTCGCAGGCAGAAACAATCCTTTTGATAAATGGTGCAACAAATTCATCATCATCATATTTCACACCAAAGGCGCAAACCGTAAACTGCAACAACGGTGATGCTGATTCTTGTTTGTATGATTTAGGTATAAAATGCGGTCGCTTTGCCGAAAAAACAAACGGAGAATGCAAACCAAAAATTCGCTACACTTTACCCGAAGCCGACGAATTAACATCAAACGATAACGAAAATATGATTGAGTGGATTTTTGAATAATTTTTCAGACCAAACAAAAAACAATGTTTTTAAGACAACTTTAAAACATTTGTTGTTACTATCTATCCATACAACAGGACTGGAAAAGTATGTGTCAAATACATATTTATATTTCGGCATGGAGACAAGTATGAACAAAAAACAAAATACGGGATTAATAACGGCTGTTCGCGGCAGTGTGATTGAAATTAAATTTGAAAAAAAATTGCCTAAACTTTTTGCAGCCGTCAAAATCGGTGATTTGATTGCCGAAGTAGAAGGTTATCTGGATGAAAAAACCGTCAAAGCTCTGGCAATGGGTTCAACAAACGGTCTGTTTTGCGGTATGGAGGCAATAGATACCGAAAAACAAATTGAAGTTCCCGTAGGAGAACAAACACTTGGACGAATGTTTAATGTTTTCGGTAACCCGATTGATAAGGGAGCGGAAATTGATGATGCGAAAAAAATGCCTATTCACGCAAATGCCGTTGATTTGAATCAAAGGCAGACAAAACCGGAAATTTTTATCTCCGGCATCAAAGCCATTGACTTACTTGCTCCTTTGGAACGCGGCGGAAAATCCGGTCTTTTCGGTGGTGCCGGAGTTGGTAAAACCGTGCTGATTACCGAACTGATTAATAATATGGTCGGTCGCTATGAGGGAGTAAGTATATTCTGCGGCGTCGGCGAACGTTCGCGTGAGGGAGAGCAACTGTATCGCGAAATGCAGGAAGCAGGAGTTTTACCGAAAACGGTTATGGTATTCGGACAGATGAACGAGGCTCCGGGTATTCGTTTCCGTGTGCCGTTATCGGCCTTAACAATGGCTGAATTTTTCCGTGATAAAGAAAAAAAAGATGTGTTATTGTTGATTGATAACATTTTTCGTTTTGTGCAAGCCGGTTCCGAGGTATCCGTTTTATTGGGACAAATTCCGTCACGAGTTGGTTATCAACCTACCTTAGGAACCGATATTGCCGCATTGGAAGAACGTATTTCTTCTACCAAAGATGCCGCCATCACCTCAATTCAGGCCGTGTATGTGCCGGCAGATGATTTTACCGACCCTTCGGCAGTGCATACGTTTGCCCACTTGTCATCCAGCATTGTGTTGTCGCGAAACCGTGCAGCACAAGGACTGTATCCTGCGGTTGACCCGTTGACTTCTTCGTCTAATATGTTAAATCCGCAAATTGTCGGTGAAAGACATTATCGCACAGCCGTTGCCGTCCGCAAATGCTTGGCTGAATACGAGGACTTAAAAGACATTATTGCCATGCTCGGTTTTGATGAATTACCGGAACATGACCAGCAAACAGTTTTGACTGCCCGCAAGCTGGAACGATTTTTAACCCAACCTTTTTACACAACTTATCAGTTTACCGGTATGGAAGGGCGTTCGGTTGATTTGGAAAAAACCATTGAAGGCTGTGAGCGAATTTTATCCGGTGAATTTAATTATTTATCGGAAGATGACTTTTACATGGTCGGTGATATTGAAGAAGTTATTGAGAAAACAAAAGACAAAAAAGAAGCGTATGAAAAATCCATACAAGAGGAAGCCGTATAAATGAAGTTGTATCTGGGAACACCTCTGGGCAGTATTTTAAACTGCGAAATCAACAAAATAACCGTTGAATGTTTGGACGGTTATCATACATTGTTGCCAAGGCACGTTGATTTTGTTTCTGCCCTCAAACCGGGAATCGTAATTTATACTAACGATAAAAATGAAGAAAAATACGTTGCTTGTCATCAGGGAATTGTGGTAAAAAGAGGAACAGCCGTGACCATAACAACTCACCACGCCGTATTGGGAAACACGTTGGATGAATTAAAAACCGTTATTTTGCAAGAATTTAAGCGTGATGATGAAAAAAGAAAAGAACTAAACTCGGCAATGGCGCGTTTGGAACTGGGATTATTAAGAGGCTTTAAGCAGCTTAAAGACGGAGAAATAAATGACGGAATTTGATGAAAACAACGAAAAAGCCGTGCGCGAAAGTCTTGCGCGTAAAGCTGCCATGCTGAAAATGCGGAAAAATCAGCATTGGAGCAGCAATTTTGGTCTGATTGCGGCATTAGGCGGCGTTATAATTTTGCCGATTGTTATCGGAATTTTCACCGGAACATATCTTGATAACCATTTTCCGATTACATTTTCTTGGAAGCTGTCTTTAATTTTTTGCGGTTTTGTCTGGGGAATGGTAAATGCTTATTTTTGGATTAAAACGGAAAACGCTAAAATTGAATCCGGAGAAAAAGAATTTAAGGATATAATTGATAAGGAGATGCATTAAGATGAATTCTGCTGACTTTTGGTCCGAATTATGGTTACAAACTCCGCTTTGGCGAATTTCTTTGGCTTTGATAAGCAGTATTGTTGTCGGTATCGCTTATTTTCAAAGTCTGCGTTGGAGTATAAACCATTTAAATGAATTTAAGCATAAAATGAGAATGTTTGCTCTTGTGGCAATAGTGCGTATCTCGTTGTTTTTAGGTATCATGGTTTTGGTGTGTGAGCGCAATATCATCCTGATTTTGACGTATGTTATAGTCTTTTTCATAACCAAAATGATAATTGTCGGCACGGAGCGCAATCATTTGATTGAACAAAAGGATACTGAAAAAAATGATTAAAAACATTGATTTTTCCAAATGGTGGTCTTTGCCGACAACTGAAAAAGTTATCGGAATGGAAAACTATGACGAAATCAAATTGTTGGATTTCGGTGATTTTTACATCAATGTTACAATTTTTAATTCTTGGCTGGTAATTGCCTTAATTACATTGGTGTGCTGGCTGTCTACCCGCAACTTAACGGCAGAAACAAAATTGTCTAAATGGCAAACTGTTTTGGAAACTGCCGTTCTTTGGCTGAAAAACGAAACCCAAGAAACCAGCGGCAGTTCAAATCATCAATATCTCGGCATGGCAATCGGATTATTTTGCTTTATTTTGGTGTGTAACCTGCTGACATTTATTCCGTGGTTCCGCCCGCCGACGGCATCCCTCAGCACAACAATGGCATTGGCGGCAATCGTGTTTATGGCCATTCCTTATTTTGCAGTAAAAAATGCCGGAATTAAACCGTATTTTCGCAAATTTATTGAGCCGATACCGTTATTGCTGCCAATGAATATATTCAGCGAAATATTTTCGGTGTTGGCAATGGGTTTGCGTTTATTTGGAAATATGCTGAGCGGAGTAATGTTTGCCAGTATTCTAAGCGCATTTATCCCGCTCATTGCACCTTTGACAATGCAAACTTTAGGCCTTTTAACCGGCTCTATTCAGGCATATATTTTCGCGCTTTTGGCGATTGTATATTCGTCAAGCGTAAAAAAGGAAGAAACAAATTAACCATAATTTTTAATAAAGGAGATAAAAAATGGATTCATACGCAATAATCGGAGCAGTATCAGTATTCGGAGCTTGCATCTGCATGGGTATCGGAAGTTTGGGTTCGGCTCTCGGAGAGGGCGCTGCCGCTGCAGCCGCACTTCAGGCAATGGCTCAACAACCTGACGAATCATCACGCATTCGCAGCACCATGTTTGTTACGCTTGCCATGTTGGAAACAACCGCCTTATATGCTCTTTTGGTCGCCTTTTTGGCATTATACGCCAATCCGTTTTGGAATTATGCCGTTGCTCAATAATCACATTTACCGGACACTGACATGAATATTGATTTTTACACATTAATTGCCCAAATAATAAATCTATTGATTTTATTATTTTTGCTTCGCAAATTTTTGTATGTTCCCGTGCTGAAAGCTGTTGAGGAAAGACAGGCAAAAAATCTGCAATTACAAAAAGAAATTGCTCAACAAAAAGAAAAAGCCGATAAAATGGAACAGCAGTTAGCTGAAAAACTGGCGGATATTGATGTGCAAAAACAAAAAATTTTGAAGCAGACTCGTCAAAGCGCAGAGGCCTTATTTAAGCAACTGGAAGACCAAGCTCGCGAAAATTTTGCGGCCGAAACACTCAAATGGAAAAATGTTTTGCTTTCCGAGCAGCAATCTTTTGAGGCCGGCATACAAAGTCTGGTTGCGGAATATTTTTCCTCTTTTGCCGAAAAAGCATTTGCGCAACTTGCCGATATTAATTTTAACAACCTGATTCTTCATAAACTCTCGGACAAGATAAATGCTCTCAGCTTGCCGCAAAAAAAAGAAATTTTATCGCCGTTTAAGCAAAAAAAGTTTATTGAGGTCATAACTGCCGACACTTTGACGGAAAAAACACAAACGGAATTTGCGCAATTTTTGCAAAAAACGCTGCAATTAAGTAAAGAAGCAGAATTAGTGTTTTCCACCGATAAAGAAATTATTTGCGGTGTTCGCATAAAGGCTGAAGAAACGGTTATTGAATGGAATTTGGCAGAGTATTTGGCAGAATTTAACAAAAAGCTCCACACCGAAGTGACAAATCTTATCAACAGAGGTTAATATGATGAAAGCAGAAGAAACATTTTCGGCAATAGATAAAACAATTAAAAACTTTAATGCCGAACTAAAGAAAAAAGAAATCAGCGTTATTCGCTCAATGTCGGCCGGAACAGCCGTGGTTGACGGATTAAGCGGAGCGCAAATGTCCGAGCTTTTGGAGTTTAAGAACAACATCTTCGGTATGGTTCAAACACTTGACGGCAACAATATAGGAGTGGTTTTTCTAAACAATCCGGAAAGCTTAACGGCCGGCGACAGTGTCAGCAGAACCGGAAGAGTATTAGATGTTCCGGTCGGGAAAAATTTGCTTGGCAGGGTTATAAATCCGCTTGGCGAGCCTCTGGACAATAAAGGGCAAATATCCTGTTCCGAGCGTCGTCCGATTGAAACGGACGCTCACCAAATTATGGACCGTTCTGCCGTTAATACTCCGCTGCAAACCGGCATAAAAGCCGTTGATGCCTTTACCCCTATCGGACGCGGACAACGAGAATTAATTTTGGGAGATCGCCAAACCGGTAAAACCGCCATTGCCGTTGACACCATTATCAACCAAAAAAACACGGGAGTAATTTGTATTTATTGCGCCATCGGTCAACGTCGTTCGGCTGTTGCTTCGGTTGTATCGGAATTGCAAAATCGCGGTGTTATGCCGAATACCATTGTTGTTTCATCTGCCGCAGATGACCAAGCCGGAATGCAATATATTGCCCCATATTCCGCCACCGCAATCGGTGAATATTTTATGGAACACGGAAAAGATGTTCTCATTGTCTATGATGATTTAACCAATCATGCACGAGCATACCGTGAAATGTCGCTTTTATTGCGTTGTCCGCCGGGGCGTGAGGCTTTTCCGGGAGATATTTTTTATATTCACTCCCGCCTGTTGGAGCGTTCAACAAAATTGAGTCCGGAGTTGGGAGGCGGCTCTTTGACATCTTTACCTATAGTATCCACCGAAGCCGGTAATATTTCCGCCTACATTCCGACAAACATTATTTCCATTACCGACGGGCAAATTTATCTTTCTTCATCACTTTATCAAAAAGGTATTTTACCGGCTATTGATACCGGACGTTCCGTGTCACGTGTGGGCGGTGATGCCCAACTTCCGGCATATAAATCACTGATAGGACCGCTGAAACTTTTTTATTCACAATTTGAGGAATTGGAAGCTTTCACCAAGTTCGGTACTCAGCTTGATAAAAATACTCTTATGCGCCTTAATCGCGGACGAGCTATTCGGTTTGTTTTGGAACAAAAACAATATTCTCCGCTTTCGGCAGCAGAGCAAATTGCTGTTTTTACGGCTACCAATGCCGGTTTGTTTGATGGTTTGGAAACAGAACAAAACAAATTAGCTCAACAAATTGTATGTGATGTTTTTAAAACAAAATTTGCGCATTACATTTCGGAAATTGAAAAACGGCAAAAACTCAGCAGTGAACAAACCGACGAAATTGTTGCCGAATTTAAAAATGCCCTTAATGTGGAAGGATTGATTGCATCATGAGCATTGAAAGCTTACAAAAGCGCATAAAAACTACCGAGGATTTACGTGGGATAGTAAACACCATGAAAACACTGTCTTCCGTAAGTATTTTGCAATACGAGCAGGCAAATACTACCCTTAAAGCATATCGGGAAAATCTAAAAAATGCGTTTTGGGCCTTAGTAAAAATTTACGGCATACCGCAAATACCGGCAGTCAGAGGGAATCAACGCTATCTGCTTGTTTTGTTCGGTTCCGACAGCGGGATGGTCGGAAAATTCAACAAAGAAATTTTAAGCAACGTCTATGAATGGTTACGCGCCAAAAAACTAAAGCGCAATGACGTTATGTTAATTACGGTAGGAAAACGAATTACAATGCTTGCCGAACAGGAAAAATTTAAGATTTTTGCCAAATACGCTTCGGCAAATTCAGCTAAGGCTGTGGGAAGCATTGCCGAGGCGGTTATTATTAAAATTGAGCAGGCCATAAACAAACACCATATCAATAATGTAGTGCTTTGGTATCATAAACGCAGCAAACAGTCGGTTGAACTGATGAAAAGAAAAATTTTGCCTTTTAACACCGATAGTTTGGTGCGCCTGAAAGATAAAAAATGGCCGACCAATAATGTTCCGCAAATTACCGTAAAACCGGAGAAATTATTTTCGGCTTTGGTTGACCAATCTCTGATTATCTCTGTCGTAACCATGCTTAACTATTCCTTGGCAGCCGAGCACTTTTTGCGTATGACAAATATGCAAAATGCCGAGAAAAATATTGATGACAATCTGGAAGAGTTGAATTTGACCTTCCAGCAAATGCGTCAGGAGCAGATAACAGGTGAGTTGATTGATGTTGTCGCCGGATATCAGGCCGTGTGATTTTTATCGTAAATTAAAAATTCCAATTTAATCCGAACAAAGCACGATAATCATTGCTCTGTTTCCGGTGTTCCGGATTAAAGCGAACTCCTGCTTCGGTGCTAAATGAAATATTTTCGTTTACTTCACGATTAAAATAAGCTGCCAATTTGTATTCTCTTGCCTGTGGTTTCAATGATGCCGCAAACTGTTCACGATACACACTGTCGGAATAATTATCACGTCCGCTCGGGAAATTAACAAACATCTTTCCTGATGTAATTCTGAGCGGAGAAGATAAACGTACACCGAAATCCATATCGGAGTTGTATTTATAATTGGCATCAAACGCAAAACTTTCACTCTGCAAACCGGAGGTGCGCAGCAAATCAGAACCGAAATTTTGTCCTTGAGTATATCCCCTGTAATAAGCGCCTGAAAGCGTTATTTTCGGTGTGATAAACCAAGAAGCATTAACTCCGGCATTATACGTTCCGCTGTCTTGCACGGCGAAAGCCCCCTCACCGTTTGTGCCAAGCATTGCTTCATCTTCATAAAGCCAACCGGAACTTATGCCGAAAGCAAAATTTTTGTTTTTATGCAGTTGCAATTCCGTATTGAAAGCATAAGCCGATTTTTTGAACGAAGCATCATTAAAACTGCGTTCACCGTCATATAGTCCGTTTCTGCCCATAGAAATTTCGGTTTTAAGCGCCATTTTGTCTGTCAAATTACTGATATTGTATGCCGAATACGCGTTATTAAACGACATAAACGGATTGTGCATTTCTTTTGGCATACTTCCGATTGCCTGATATGATGTGTTGTCGCTGAAATAAAAACCGTTAATACTTTTTTCTCCTTTATATTCTGCCGCAGCAAATCCTAAATTGCTTTTGTTTCCGCTCCAAGAACTTCCGCCGAAACTGAGTTTCATATTTCCTTCACTGTATGTTTTCGGCTTGCGGCGAGATATATTAAGCACATCATTTTTAAAGTTTCGGTATCCGGAATGGTTGGCCGACACATAATTTGCCGTAGGCACCCCGAAAGGACGATTATATTTATCAAATACCGTAATTGTTTTAGGCAAAGCGTTTAATACCGAACTTTGTATGCCGGCAGGTAATGATAATCTGGAACCCGATAATGTCACTTTCGGTCCTGAAATACTGCTTCCGCTTACTGTTGTAACGGCGTTGCCGGAGGCCGGAACATATTGCATTGCCGCATACAAATCCAAAAGTCCGGCTCCGTATATTTCTTCCGAGTATGTATCTGCCGAAATTTTGTTTGCCGTTGTCAATAACAAATCAACAATCTGTTCTGATGTTAAATAATTAAATTTACCTTTCAGAAAAGCAATAGCTCCGGTTACCATAGGTGTGGCCTGTGAAGTTCCTCCCATTCCTTCATATTCACTTGTCGGATCTCCGGCTGAATAAATTAATTTATTACCGGTAATTGTTTCGGTTCCACCCGGTGCCGCCAAACAATAACCCTTGGTAGAACCGCAGTAGTTGGAGAAATTTGAACGGCTGTAACTGCGTATGCTCATATCATCATTAAACGATACATCAACCGCCATAACTACCAACATCAGCAAATCAGAATATTCCGGATTTAATTTTATGCCGGACCATAAATCGGCATCATTATAACTTTCATTACCGGCAGCCTTTACAAAAATAGTATGAGTTTTAGACGAATCACTATAATCACTGATAAAATTTTTAAGTTCATTTAATTCAACTGCATCAAAATCAGACAAATCCGTGCGCGCCATTTCGGCATGACTGCTGTCTTCCGCATCTGTCCCCAAACTCATATTTATGGCCAGAACATCTCCCTGTTCACGCAAAGCACGGAGTGGATATCCCACATCAGATACAAAATCCCAGCGCATGGCGGAAACGGTTGTATTTAACGGAACTATACCCATATTGCCTTTGCCGTTGTGGTTGGAAACAATAATGCCCGTTACATTGGTTCCATGTAAAGCATTATCATCATCTGCAGATAAATTAGGGTAATAATAGTTTTTCAGATTATCCCAATCATAATCTGCCGGATATCTGTCTTTCCATTCATTATATGCGTTACAATACAAACCGTCGCATGAAATTTCACCGGTTTGCGTGGTTCCCAACAACTCCATGTTTTGCACACAGCTGTTGTCTTCACATACCTGATCGCCTACAGGCTTCCAACAATTTTGCGTATCACCGTTCAAACACGGACCATAATCATAATTTGCTCCGCTGATTTTGGACTCACCGTTCAGCATAAATTCTTCATGATTTCCCCATACTCCGGTATCAATAACGCCAACCTTTATAGGACTTAATGTCGTGGCAAAATTGCCGTTTTTGTCTGCGCCGTAAACGGTTGCAAATGCCGGAGCCGCATTAATTGAAGACAAATATTTAACGGAATCGGCTCCGAAATATGAACCCATATATTCGGCATCACCATTAAAATATTCTGCCGAATACGGTGTAAAATCTTTTGGTTTTTCATCTTCTCCGCCGCCGGAATCACCACCGCCGGAACCACCGCCGGAATCATCTCCGCCGCCACCGCCATGACCGCCGCTGCTCATGGCTATAGCCAATGCGGCACCGCCTCCGGCCAAACCGGCGGTCCACCACATTTTTGTATTTTTTGCGTTCTGCATTTCAGCCGTATTTTGCTGCACCTGTTGAACACATGAATGATTAGGATTGGCGCCGAATGAAATCAATAAGTGATATGCCCTGTTTTCCCTGTTCTGCAATGCCGAACATAATGCTGTCATCCCCTCGCTGTCCACAGAATCAATGTTGTAGCGCAAATCATGATATTTTTGCAATAAATCGGTTCGGTTCTTTATTGCTGCCTGATATATAGCCTCCTTTGCCGTTGCATTAATCGGAACATATTTTTGCGCACTGACATCCTTAGAGCCCATTATACTCAAAAACATCATCAAAACGGCACTGCTGCATTTTTTCATATTAATCTCCATCAGGCAAACACAAGTATCTCCGCAAAATAATACGATACATCTCCTAAAATACTATTAATATTTTTATCTTCCCTGACTCTTGAATTGACACAAAAAACAATTATTGTTATGCTTGTGCAACTTTAGGAGAACAAAAATGAGTATGAATAATATTAAGGTAAACATTCAATACATGATGCCGAAAAGGTTGATAACTCGCTTTGTCGGCTTTTTTGCCGGATGCAAAATGGGTAAATTTACGACATGGTTGATTAAAAAATTTGCCGAAACTTATGATATCAATATTGACGAGATGCAAGGAAACATTGAAGATTATAAAACTTTTAACGACTTTTTTTCTCGTCCGCTCAAAAAGAATGCCCGTCCGATTGCCAAAGGAGAAAATAATGTTGTTTTTCCGGTTGACGGAACAATAAGTGAATACGGAAAAATTTACGACAATATTATGATTCAGGCAAAAAACCACTACTACTCTGCCGAAGCTTTATTAGCAAGCGAAAATGATGCCGCTTCATTTAAAAACGGTGATTTTATTACCATTTATCTTTCTCCGAAAGATTATCACCGCGTTCATATTCCGTTTGGCGGAAAACTCGTAAAAATGACCTATGTGCCGGGAGAAGCTTTTTCCGTTAATCCTTTTAATGCCCAAAATATTCCGGAACTGTTTGCAAAAAATGAACGTGTTGTATGTATCTTTGAAACAAAAATCGGTAAAATGGCCGTAGTTTTTGTCGGTGCTACCATTGTGCGCAGCATTGCAACATCATGGGCAGGAATCGTTGCCCCGAATGCGTGGCGCAAAATTTCTGAATTTGATTACACCGAACAAGATATCAATTTTGCAAAAGGTGATGAAATCGGTAAGTTTATGATGGGAAGCACGGTTATTTGCCTTTTTGAAAAAAATAAGCTCAATTTTGACAAAGCCGTTAAACCGGACTATGCCGTGAAAATGGGAACCGTCATGGGAACAACAGCAAAAAACTAAAATACTTACCGCCTCTTGGCGGTTTTTTTCTTTTGCTAAGTCAGCAGCAATCCTAAATCATCCGGCGAAAAAAGTTCCGGCAGCACTATACCGTTACGCATTTTCGGGGTAAACAATAAATAAAACGGCAGTCCTTTGCGTCCGTATTTTTCCATAAACTCTAAAACATCCTTGTTATAGTTAGTCCAATCAACCGTTATAACATCTAAGTTATGCACGTTTTCCCATGTTTTAAGATTATATTTGTGTAAAACAAAAGTGTCATTATAACTGCAGGTAAGGCACCAGTCGGCCTTAATTTCCAGCAATACGTTTCTGCCCTGTGCCAGCTTTTGTTCAATCAAATCATAATCTATTCCGGTCAGACGTGATTCCATATTTTCAGCATAATTTTCGGTGTATGCCCTGCCGGCAATACTCGCTGACCAACAAAAGAACAGCAACACTGTTCCGAAGGTGAAAAACGCGGCAAACTGTCCGGTGCGCCGAATTGAATTTTCGCTGAAACGTTCATCCAATGCCCCTTTCAAATAGTCCGCAAACTTAAGATATAATTTCATAATAAACAAAGCCGACAACTGGATAATACCCAATTTTATAACGGTAGGAATATCGGTTTGCCGCCAAATCAGCATATAAAACCAACAAATTGTCAAATACAGCATAATCTTCATCAGCAGAGATAACACAGCCATCCATTTTCCGGCTTTCGGGAAAATATTTTCCGGATCCCTGACAAGATAGGCCAAAATATATGGTATAGATAAACCGAAAGCCACCCCATACAAAACCACAATCATTTCCGGAACGCTTCCGGTCAAGGCGAATCCGATGGCGGTTGCCAGATACGGTCCTGTGCAAGGTGTAGAAAGCAAAACAACAACAGCTCCGCTGATAAAATTTAACCGGTTATCGGATAAACCGAAACCGCCTTGCCATTTACCGAAATCAACATAAGGAATTAATGCCAAAAAGGCTGTCAGAACAAAAATCATGGCAATCAAAAATTTCATGCTTTGAAATTGCATTCCCCAACCGAGAGACATACCTAAATATTTTGCAACCGCCAAGCATAATATAATCAGGCTGAAACCGGTAAAAATTCCGCCGACAGTCATTAAAAACGACTTTTTGATTGCTTGCCGACGTTGTTCATTTACTCGGCTCAACGCCATTATTTTGATGGAAAGCACCGGAAATACGCACGGCATAAAGTTCAAAATAAAGCCACCCAAAACAGCAAGCAAAATAATTCCCAATGAAAGCGAATCCTTTTGCACGTCAAATAACGAGCTTTTCGGTAAAATACGTGATGTTCTCAATGTTTCTTCACCATTCAGCACTGCCGTTATTTCAAATTCCGAATCTGCCAAATCGTATCGTCTGCCGGATGAAGTCGGCACAAATCTCACATAAACCCTATCATCATGAATACTCATGCTCGGCAATTCAAATTGGGTGTATCCGTCTTTTTCCTCAATATACGTCTGAAAAGAACGCACATCATCAGCCACCTTAAATTCCAAGCGAACAACCTGTGTTTGCGCATCCGTATCAACAACAGCCTTCACCAACTTAATTTTGCTGTTTTCCGCAACCGGAACTTCGGCAACGCCTTTGTTCAAAAAATTCGTAAGACCGTGCGAAAATAAGTCGTTTCCGTATGGCTCAATTTTCAGGTGATTGTCCAAACTTTCGGTAGCGCATTCCTGCAAATCATTACATACATAAAATTCGGCGTGAAGATTAATATCCAGCGGTTTATGAGAGTTTTTCAGTTCTATTTCCAGCGGGATAATAAAATCACCCAAATATTTGTGAACACTCGGATTATCTTTCATTATTCTGGCAATCGGATACAAAACCTCATAATTTTGTATGTTATCGGATGAATCAATAATAATTTTCGGCTTGAATGCTTCCGGCGAGAATTTGTTAGCGGCAATAAATTTTCCCAGACGAGTGATAATATGCAGTCCGACAGTCATTTTAGTTTTGCCGTCAATATACGAATCTTCGGCAATCAAACGCATCTGCAGGTTATCGCTGTATGTGTATTCCGACACACCATCCTCGCTGAGTAACGGATTTTTGTAATATGTTCCGTAAAAAAATACCTTTTTCCACTCTATTTTTTTCAAGAGGTAGTCCATTTTATCAATCCAAGACATTTTGTCGGCTTTTTTGCGCTCATATTCTATGATTGCTTTTCGCTCATCAACATTCGTGCTGTATGTCAAAAACTTTTTGAAATTATAAACTTTATAAAACTCGCCCTCCGGCGGCTCCATATATTCAACTTCTTCATCATGATTGTAGTCGGCATCACTGTGGACCTTTTTATATGTTTCCGGAGCCAACTTCCATGCCAAAAACTTGTTATAAACTCCCTCTCCGGCACGATAAATCCGCAGACTGTTTTGCAGCAATTCTGCCCGTCCGCGCAAATCTTCTTCACTGTCATTCGGGAAAAACGGCCGCAGTTCATCCACAATATCTTCACTGAACAAAATTTCGTCATCATATTTATCGTTAAAATATTTTCCGAGTTCATACATAATATATCCGAGTTCGGCTACATTGGGAGTAAAAAATTCATCTTCATCCAAAGCTGCGGAATAAGCACGGGTAACTTTGCCGTCAAAATCATCCGGCAAGCGGAATTTTTCGGCAAAACAAAAAGAACTCTTGAAAAGAGTCAAGCAACAAACTATATAAAAAAACAGACGTAATTTCATCATTATTTTACTTAACAACCATTTGGTTTTATGATATACTTTGAGAAGGAAAAAGCAATATATTTTTGTGGTTTATGGCATGACTGACAACTTTGATAACAAATACTCCCTCGCCGGAAAATTTTTAATTGCCTCACCGACAATGGATAACGGCGGAATTTTTGATAAATCGCTCGTTTTCGTGTGTTCGCACGGACGCAACGGTGCAATGGGTATTGTTGTAAACAAACGCTTGGATGAATTTACTTTTTCTGATTTAACCTTTCAACTTCCGATAGAAAATTACACCAAGCTGAATCAAATCAGTTTATATCAGGGCGGACCGCTTGAAAAAGTGCGCGGTTTGGTTTTGCACACTTCCGATTACGTTAAAGACGGAACAATAGTTGTCAGCAACGGAATAGCCGTTTCATCTTCCAATGAAATAATTGCCGACATTGCTTTTGACCGCGGACCGGAAAAAAAGCTGGTTGCTTTAGGGTATTCTTTTTGGCAGCCGCGGCAATTAGAAGCGGAAATTTTTGAAAACTATTGGTTTGTGGCAGATGCAAACACCGATTTGCTGTTTGCCGCCAGTGATGAAGAAAAGTGGCAACGAGCAATGGATGAAACCAAAATAAATTTGGAGCGCTTTGTCGGCATAACCGGCCACGCCTGAAAACACTTATCTTCTTGATTTTGTCTTTTTCGCGCCGGGCAGTAATACGGCAAAGTTAAATATACCTTTGATAATTTTGCTTTGATTGCGCTTGCCCAGTTTATTCCAAAAATCAATTACTTTGATAAAAAATCCAGTTTTTTTACTTTCTGCCTTTGCAGGTAAATTTTTCTCTGCCTGTTGTTCCGGCTCTCTTACGTCCTGCACCGGTTCTTTAATAACGCAACGATATGGCTTTAGAGTTTCCATAATGTAGTCATCAGAGGCATAAGCACCCAAAACTCTGGTCAATGTTCCGTTTTCTTCCAACAACAAGGAATCACCGCGCCCGAGCAAATCTTCGGCGCCGGTTGTATTGAGAATCGTCATGGAATCGGCCGGCGAGGCAACTTTATATGCCAATCTGGTCGGCAAATTTGCTTTAACGCTGCCCGTTATTACATCTACTGACGGTCTTTGTGTCGCAATCACCAAATGAATACCGGCGGCACGCGACTTTTGCGCCAACATCTGCACATATTTTTCCACGTTTTTATCAAACATTATCAAATCGGCAAATTCATCTATCACGCACACAATGTATGGCATATTAAGCCCTTTTTTGTGATATTCGGAAATATTGCGTGTCATTTCTTTTTCAAACAGTGAATAACGATTATTCATTTCCGTGCATAATTGCAAAAGACATGAACTGGCAGCTGCCATATCCGTAATTACCGGTCGGAGCATATATTGTTGATTATTATACATGGAAAACTCAATGCGTTTCGGGTCAATCAGAACAATTTTCAGCTCATTCGGATTTTTTTTGGCAATCAGCGACATAATAAAAGAATTTAAGCCCACCGATTTTCCGGAGCCGGTTGTTCCGGCAACCAAGAGGTGCGGCATTTTGGCCAAATCTCGCAAAACAGGCTCACCGTGTATTCCGGCACCGACGCAAATCGGCAAATCATACTGCGAGTTTACAAACTCTTCACTGTTAATCATAGCCGAAAAATCAATACTTTGGCGCTTTTCGTTCGGAAATTCAAAACGCACAAGTTTTGAGTTCGGAATTTGAGCAACGCGCAAACCGCTGATTCCCATTTCGCGCCCGATATCTTTAATAGCTTTTTCCAGTGCACTCAGCTTGGTTCCCTGTCCGAGTTCAACGGCAACTTCGGCAACCAGCGGACCGCTTGAAATATGGTCAATTTTGCCGCTAAAACCGAATCCGGATAAAACTTGAGGCAAGTCTTTTTCTATTACGCTTAGTTCCATTTATTAAGGTTCCTTTTCATTTCCTCTGCCAAACATTGAATATTGACCTACACCGCCAAAATATTTGCGGAAGAATCCGACTTTTGAATCGGCGGATGTGGTAACATCTTTATCAACGGCAATGTCATTACCGTCTGCCAAATCATAATGTTCTACGGATGTCACAATGTTGTCCTTAAAAGTAATGGCCACAATGTCACGTTCCAATTCTTGCGGACGTAAAAATGCCACCTTTTTAACGGTTGAAGACATATAAACCCAATGATTATCATTCAAACCGGTCACGGTGCTCGGAGCCCCCAACAATTCCATAACTTCTTCTTTACTCTGTCCTTTTTGCAACTTTGCCACACGTTCTTCTGCCGGCATATTGCCGTTATGAACGACAAACAAATCACTTGAACAGGCACCTAAAAACATTATCAGTCCCATAAACAACATTTTGCGTATTGACATATGCTTTTCCTTACTTATTATAAACACCAATATTGTATTTATAGCACAAGGATTTCAGAATGCAAAAAAAATTTTCATATCCGCTTAAAATAGATGAATTAAATCAAAATGACTACAAGTTTGACTTGAATGCGGACAAAGAAGAACTGAAAGACATCACCGAAATTCTGAAAGTAGAGGATGTTAAATATTTTAATGCAGAAATAATGCTGAAATTAAACAACCGCAACAATATGCTCGCTGTATGGGGAATTGTGCGCTCGGAAATAGAATTAAAAAGCGTTATTACCTTAAATAACTTTTTAAAATATTTTGAGGTTCCGTTTGAGCTGCATTTTGACACCAAAGCAACATACAAAGATATTCAGGAATTGCAGGCCGGAATTTATGATGATGTGCCGGATATCATAGAAAACGGCGAAATTAATTTGGCTGATATTGCAATAGAGCAAATTGCCTTGAATTTGGATGATTATCCGCGTGATGAAGGTGAGGTTTTTGACTACGGAAAATATGTGCAGCTTCCGGATGATGAAAAAGAAAATCCTTTTGCCGTATTGGCAAAACTAAAAAAATAACTATTGCCGAATCAAAAAAGAAACAGCCGAAATCCTCGGTTGATTGCTCACACAATCCCCGAGGACGACTCTTTACTCAAAAATCCACTCAATCATATTTTCATTGTCATTTGAGGTTAGTTCGTCTGCTTCCGGCAGAGTATAGCGAATACGGCTGCAGTAGCCGTCCAAATCGGCACACACCGGACAGCAGGCACGCTTGGACACATCCGGCTCACGCACACACGCTACCCCATTCCAAAAATAATTCAGACTACTGCAATTCCTATCATCAGCAGAAATCACATTTCCGGCAAGACTAAAAGCTATCATTCGTTCACCTTCAGGCTTACTTCCATCCCAATATATGTGTTTTGATAACACATTCTGACACTTTTGTTTGTCACCTCTACATATTATTTTCAAGTCACTTAGTCGTTCAGGAACCGAACCAAAAGGAGAATCTCCCATTGCACTTAAAGAATCAGGAATTATTATCTCCTCTATATCGTGTTCAGAAATATCATTTGAAAAAGCTCTCCATCCCAATTTCTTAAGTGAATCCGGTAAAATAACTGTTTTTATTTTACTGCCGGCAAAAGCATAACCACCTATTTCAGTAACGCCATCATCAATTTTTATGTCGGTGATATTAGTAAATCCCCGAAAGGCGGCTTCGCCGACATTGCTTACTCCCTGAATATCCACCTTAGAAAATTCGTTTTTTAAATTTTTCCACGGCATAACATAAGTATAAACTTCATCTATCAATTTTGCTCCTATGTTCATTGTCCCTATTTCGCCGTTTACTCCGCCGGTTATTTTAAATGTATCTTCTTCAATTTTCCAGTTACAATTTGTTCCGCAAATTCCACAATGCGCACCGGTTGTATCATCAACTCCGGCTGTTGTTTCCGTTGCTCCCACACATACCGAAAATGCATTATCGGCATATCCCGGAACACCAATTATAATCCCCAACATCAAAACAATTTTTCTCATCTTTTTCTCCATTAAAGCAAAATTTAAAATAAAAAAAATCCGCCTCAAAGGACGGTCGGAGAGTTGAGAAATCATATATGTACAAATGACTCTTATGGTCTTTAGCTTGTATGCCTGAACATTCACCACAAGCTCCTATGTCTTGAATAAAGTCAATAGAGAAAAATAAAAAATTTACTCATGCCATAATCTTTTTTCCTTTACCATAGAATTAGCAATAATGATCAGCTTACGCATACAAGCACCAAGAGCAACCTTTTTTGTTTTGCCTTT
>JAFUTN010000047.1 GCA_017484225.1 Alphaproteobacteria bacterium | reverse complement strand
TTATCCCGTAAATTGGAATTGCCGAAAAATGCGTGGACCCGCAAATATAAGGTTCGCGTCTTCGGACAATTAAATCAGCAAAAACTGACCGGCTTAGCGGATGGAATTCTGGTAGACGGGGTGCAATACGGTGCCATATCTGTCGAAGTGATTAATCAATCGGGGGCTAACAGTTGGCTGGCCGTTACATTACATGAAGGAAAAAATCGCGAAATCCGTAAGGTGATGAAGGCGATAGGATTGGAAGTTTCACGCTTAATTCGAGTCTCATACGGACCTTTTCAGTTAGGAAGTTTGAAAAAAGGTGAAATTCGAGAAGTACCGCAGAAGGTTTTGCATGAGCAGTTGGGAGGTTTGTTGAATAAATGAGGATCATTGGCGGAAAATATCGCGGTAAAAAACTTTGGGTTCCGGAAGGAAAAGATATCCGCCCGACTGCTGACCGCGCGCGTGAGGCGGTCTTCAATATTTTATATTCCCATCTGGGCGGTGATTATGCGCAATTGCAGTTGGCAGATATTTTTGCCGGCAGCGGCGCTTTCGGATTGGAGGCACTGTCGCGCGGCATGCAGCATGTGACATTTGTTGACAAGGACACGCGTTGTGTGGAACGAAATGTTAAAATGTTTGATAAAGAAGCAGATCGACTTTCCGTGATGAAAGCCGATGCAATAGCGTTGCCGATGGCAAAACGTAAATTTGACATTGTTTTTATGGATGCTCCATATCAAAAGGGATTAACGGAAAAAGCATTACATCAGTTGGTTGCAAAACGTTGGTTGAACGATCATGCCTTATGTATTATTGAGCTTCACAAAGACGAATATTTAGATATTCCGGAAATATTTGATTTTGTTGATGATAGAATATATGGCTTGGCCCGTATTTTGTTTTTGCGCCTAAAATAGTCTTTTTGTCAAAAATCTATGTTAATGCACAATAAAAACGGAACACCTGTAAGAAGCGTAAATATTACCGTTTAGAGTGATTTTGAGAGATATTTTTTTACGAGCTGGCGGGTATTTAGATTGTTGTGGAAATTGATAGATTTTCCCATTATAAGAGAATGTCCAATCATTATTCAGTGTTCTCTCCACAATTATGTAGCAAACATCATCAATAGACTTCACATACTCAGGCAACGGTCTGTGAGAGTTTCCGAGAGCCGGTTTATGAGAGTGTTTTTTATTATGTTCCACGATGTAATTTTCCAAGTATTTATTTGCATTTTTCATATCATAGACTTTATCAAGTTTCATTAAGGGAATAAGTCTTTTTTGATGAATGCCATTCCAACGTTCAACCCTGCCCTTAGCTTGCGGAGAACGGGCTAAGATAACACGAATACCTAGATGTTCACACATAGCGGTAAAAAAGTTGTGTTCTCGTTCAGGCAAAAGATGATACATATTACGACCATCTGCATAAAAAGCGTGAGGAACGCCATATTTTTTGAACCAAGCATATGCACATCGGCAAGCTGAAATAACAGTTTCTTGCTTTTCAAAATGCAACTCTGCGATATTTGTAGCATCGTCAACAATATTCATTAAACAAGATTTTTCATTGCCAAACCAATAATCAAATGAGCCGTCAATTTGCAACAAATCACCAAAATTAGGCATAGGCTCTCGATGGTGTCGTTGTTTGGGTTGTTTCCGTGTTTTGGGGCGATTTAACCAACGGCGAAGTGTTTCCCGATTAACTATTAGTCCTTCACGACTTTCAAGTAATTCACAAGTATGCGATATGCCGAAATCTTCATATTTTGTGGATGCAAGTTCAATAATTTGTTCCTTATCCGGCTGACTTGGGCGATTCGCTTTTCCGGTGTTTCCATGCGTTAAATTACCTTGTTTTTTAAACTTTTTTAACCGACGATATGCCGTCGTCGGCGCGATTTTAAGCATCCGTGCAGCTGCACGGATGCTTAAACGTTCATCGATTATTGATTGATATTTTTCTTTTTCTTCTTGATTTTTCATAGAGTTAGCTCCTGTATATGCTAACTCTAACTGTTCCGTTTTAATTGTGCAAAAGGTGTTCCATTTTAAATGTGCAAACACATTAAAAAACTATGGACTTGCGGACTGGCAGCTTTTAGTGTACTTTTATCGGCGTCTGACGCTTATTGTGCGGCTGACGGTGATGAAGTTTGGGATAAATTTTGCTAAAAATGACAACGTTAGTGTCCGTAAGGTCACG
>JAFUTN010000046.1 GCA_017484225.1 Alphaproteobacteria bacterium | reverse complement strand
GATAATCATCATTCGTTCTTGTACCGTCTGATGATGGCACATTTTTATAAAATTTTTCATACAAGTCTTGTGGCACGTTATTATGTTCCTGCTCTTGCTTATAAATAACTTTACATTCTAAAGTCAGCGGAATTTCCTTAATTGCCGGTGAATGAACCTCTATTCCGTTAACAGGGGTTAAATTGCATTCCGTAAATTTATCAATGTTTTTACCGTTTCTATAACCGCAAAAACCGATTGCTTTTGCAATTTGTGTTGTACGCTCTAATGGAATGGAAATGGTAAATTCTTTGCTGGCTTCAATCTGTTCGTGTGTAAATCTGGTGTGTCTGATATAAATCGTAAACACAAATTTTTCCCACTCTCTGCCGATTTGTCCCCACGAAACAGTCATTGTGTTCAATTTATCGCCATTTTTGGTATTAACCAATATGCCTTTTTTCAGTTCAGTCATAATCTTTGGTAAATATTCAATCACATCAATTTTTTGCATAAAATTTCTCCTTATTACTTTTGTTTAAACACCGACTTTGGCATACCGCAAATCGGACAAGTAAAATTTTCAGGTTCGCTTTCCATATCGCCTTCGTATTCAAAACCGCAAATGCTGCAAACATAACATTTCTTTGCGTTCTGTTTAACGCTATCAGGGGCATATTTTTTAACCAATTCTGATGTAACTTCAGCGTGATGCTTATGTTGAGAGGCAAATGTTTTGATTTTATCTGCTGCCTCATTAAAACCTGATTCTTTAACTTTTTCGGAAAGTTCTAAAATCATCTTTTCGCCACATTCTTCCGCCTTGGATAAACCTTTTACAAATTGCCACAATTCCTCTTTTTTAAAAGGATATCTACCGCAAAACTCGGCATAAAAACTGGCTTGTGCAGCGTGTTCATTTGCCAGTTTTGTAAAATTATCCGCAGCATCATCCATGTTTTGCTCTTTGGCACTGCGTGCAAGTGCAAAATACATACCGGCGCCCGAAAGTTCCGCCTGCATTTGTTCTTTTATTGTTTTTTCTATTTCTGTTCCTTTTGCTTTTGAATAACTATTCATTTGCTTCTTCCTTGCTTAAACCAGTTCGGCAATTTTTGCTTCTACGTCTTTCATATCCGCAGTCGGCTCAAAACGCTCAACCACAACCCCGTCACGATTGACCAAAAACTTGGTAAAGTTCCATTTGATATCCGGTTTTGTTGCCCAATCTTTATCTTCTTTAGAGAGCATATCACCTAAGAGTTTACTGAACTTATGTTCTCCAAATCCGGCAAATCCTTTTTGCGACTTCAGATAAGTATAAAGCGGTAATTCGTTTGCCCCGTTGACATCAGATTTTTTCATCTGCGCAAATTTGGTATTGTAATGAAGTTGGCAAAACTCATGAACCTCATCATCTGTTCCCGGGGTTTGATGCCCGAACTGGTTGCACGGAATATCTATTATTTCCAAACCTTTATCGTGATACTTTTCGTATATCTGTTCCAAAGCCTCATATTGCGGGGTAAATCCGCAACCGGTTGCCGTGTTGACAATCAATATTACTTTACCCTTTAAATCAGCAAGTTTTAATTCATCGCCGTTTGGTTTCGGCACACTATAATCATAAATGCTCATTTTTTTCTCCTTATTTTAGTTGGTTTAATCGTGAAAGCGTGGATTTCATCAATAAATGTCATAATTTCAACATCTTTCAATGTATCATCCAAAGCAATACAAACCCAATTTTTATTAAAAGAGGGATAAAATCCTTGCTCATTTAATAAAGTTTGCACCTTTTCTTCGGTTAATTTGACATGAATAATTTCTGTTTCACCGCTTATGTTTTTATCCAATTTCTCCGCTTTAGTGTTCATAATCATACCATACCATTTATTATTATCAGGATTTTTGAATACACCGAATCCGGGCTGTTTCTTGAATAAAAACTGCGGATTATCCCCGTATTTGTTCTTAATCAGCGTTGCAAGGCGGTTAGATTGGGCGGTTATAAAAGGCAGACAGATAAAGCATTTATCTTTGATATCTTCCAGTATTTGTGGATAAGCAAATCTGACTTCTC
>JAFUTN010000003.1 GCA_017484225.1 Alphaproteobacteria bacterium | reverse complement strand
TCATGGGACGGAGGGTGCCTAACCCCAACACGATACACTTTATTAAGTTATCTGGAGCTCGTCGGCACCCCTCCGATTTCTTATTCTATGACTTTTTTTATTTTTGAAAATGTTTTTTTAAAGACAATAACCCCAACCATAATTGGGGAAAACGCACTAAACCTTATAACGTTTAGATTCTGGCCAATGTAAAAGCTCTTCAAAGCTCCGAACCCCTTTTTCGGGTTCTCGGCAGTTCTGCCGTAGATGTATGTTAGCAAACGTAAGAATATTTTGCAAACAAAAAATGCACCTTGAATTTTACGGATTTGCTCATATTTGATGAGGGTAATTTATTTTGAGGAGAAAAATTATGGGTGAAATGGCTAAAAAAATTGCAAAACTTGATTTGGAAACACTGGTAAATCACTTAAATCAGGCTTATGCCGAAGAATGGCTTGCCTATTATCAATATTGGTTGGGAGCAAAAATGGCCGCCGGTATAAATCGTCCGGCAGTGGTTGCCGAATTTGAAGAGCATGCGGCGGAAGAACTTAAGCATGCCGATTGGTTGGCTGACAGAATTGTTCAACTCGGAGGCATTCCGGCATTAAGTCCGGAAGATTGGATGAAACTTTCGCATTGCAAATATATGCCGCCGAAAAATCCTGATGTTCATGTGTTGTTGGAACAAAATTTGGAAGCAGAACGGTGTGCAATCGGCCGTTATGAAGGGATTTGTGATATGACTCACGGACACGACTATGAAACTTTCAGAATTGCCGAAAAAATTCTGAAAGAAGAGATTGAACATGAACAAGAAGTTGAGGATTTTATCAACGACTTGGAAATGTTGAAAAAAATGTAGTATACCTGCCGCTTTTCGGTTGTATGAGGTTATAATGTCCACGCATTTTTGATGTGTTTCACGTGAAACGGCGGAAAAACCAAAACAGCGTCAAAACGGTAGTCAAAACCGGAAAATTGCGGATTTTTTTGTAAAAAACTTTGGGCACCGCGGATGATGCGCTTTTTTTGCTGCTCGGTAATGGAACAGGCAGCCGCATCAAGTGTTTTGCGGTGCTTTACTTCAACAAAAACAATCAAACGTTTTTTACAGGCGATAAAATCTATTTCGCCGGCATTTTTGCCTCTGCCGGTAACAAAATTAGCGGTTATTATGCTAAATCCGTGCAGACGCATAAAGATTCGTGCCATAAATTCGGCAAGTTTACCGGTTTTATAACTCGTCATTTTTAATCCTCAAAGCTAAGTCATAAACCTCATTTTTATTCAATCCGCTGATTTGGGCAACTTCTTTTACGGCGCTTTTAAGTGAAACAGATTGCATTTTTTCCCGCAGTAAATCGGCCACGGCTTCAGATGAAAAAATATTTTCTTTGTTGTCAGGCGGCGCAATCATAACCACAAATTCCCCTTTTGGCTCGGTTTGGCTGAATGAGGCTATGATATCCGAAAAGCTGCCGGTTAAAGTTTCTTCATGAATTTTTGTCAGCTCTCGTGCCACGGCAATTTCACGATTTCCGAAGATTTCGGCACCTTTTTCCAATGTTTTTATCAATCGCGGAGCTGTTTCATAAAAAATGAGGGTAGTATCAATATTTTTGAGTTCATTGAACAAGTCTTCACGAGCCTTTTCTTTGTTCGGAATAAATCCGGCAAACATAAAACGGTTTGTCGGTAAGCCGGAAAGCTGTAAAGCCGTAATTACGGCACAAGCACCCGGAATTGCCGTAACGTTAACATTTTGTTCACGGCATTTGCGCACAAGTTTATATCCGGGATCGGAAATCAGAGGCGAACCGGCATCACTAATTAAGGCAACCGCCTTTCCGCCGGCAATTATATCTGTTATTTCCTGTGCTTTTTCTTCTTCGTTGTGGTCATGATATGTTATAAATTTTTTTTGCAGGGATAATCCGAGCAGGGAAAACAGTTTTTTGCTGACGCGCGTGTCTTCACAGGCAATAACATCCGCTTCTTGCAAAATCCCTTTGGCACGCGGAGAAATATCGCCTAAATTACCGATTGGAGTTGAAATGATATACAAAGCATTTGTTAACATATTTTTAACTTTACAAAAAAAATATTTGGCATTAAAACTAAGGCATATTGTTTGATATTTTGAGGAAAAAAGCAAGTGATAAAAAAAATCTTTTTAACCGTGATGGTTATTTTTTTGGCAGGTTGTGCTTATGTGCAACAATCCGGAATGTTTTCTTCGGCTCCGACATATCGTTATTCCGGCAGCGCTCCGGCTGATACAATGTCGGGAACGGCGCAGACGGACTATTCGCGAGTTGATTTGGTGAACGGTGAAAGTTTTCGCGTGGCAATGCTGCTGCCGTTGAGCGGGAAAGCCGCAGATGCCGGACAAACAATGAAAAATGCCGCTATGCTGGCAATGGGAGATTTGAACAATAACCGTTTAGAAGTTCAGTTCTATGATACAAAGAGCACATCAAGCGGTGCCAGAGTTGCAATAGAAAATGCCGTAAATGCCGGTAGTCACTTGGTTTTGGGACCGTTAATGAGCGAAGAGGTTGCCGCAGTTACCCAAACGGCAAAAAACGAAAATTTACCGGTAATTTCCTTTTCTACCTCACCTTCTGTTTTGCAGGAAGGAATTTATACGCTCGGCTTGCTTAACGAAGAACAGATTGACCGTATCGTAAAATATTCGGTGCGGCAGGGAAGACGGCGAATAGCGGTTGTTTTGCCGGACAATCAGAGCGGTATAAATATGCTGAAAGCAGCCATAAATTCGGCAAAATCGGAAGGGGCAAGCATAACAAAAGCAGGATTTTACAGACCGGAAACAATGGATTTCAGCTCATTGGTTACATCAATGATTGGTGGGGCAAAAGCAACCGACGGCGGATTTGGTTTTGATGCGTTGTTGGTTCCGGAATACGGGAATCGCTTAAAATCCATAACCTCTATGTTCAGCTACTATGATGTTGCCGCACCTGATGTGTTGTTTTTGGGAACGTCTGTGTGGGCAAATTCAAATTTGAGCAAAGAGACGGAACTTTACGGGGCGGTTTATCCGTTGATGTCGGCAAGCAGGATGGAACATTTTTCCAAAAAATATAATGAAATGTTCGGACAAAAACCGAATCCGCTCGGCATCTTTGCTTATGATTCAATCGCCTTGGCTTCGGCACTTTCCCGCAAAGACCATAACTATTTGAATGAAGAAATAACCAATTTAGACGGTTATTTCGGTATGAGCGGAGCATTCAGAATTTTTGCTAACGGCAAAAACGAACATGGCTTGGATATTGTTAAAGTAACCACTTCCGGTCCGCAAATATCCGAGCAGGCACCGCAAAAATTTTATTCAATGAATCCGAGTTATTCGCAAAATGCAGGCGGTTATATTGATATGCCGCTTATATACGGAAAATCGGCTCAAGATGTGCAAAACCTTTTGATGCAAAGCACATATTAATGAAGGAGTAAAAGTGCATTTTTTTGCTTGCAAAAAATGTCAGATGATATATAAAAATTTTTGAAGGACTCGGGGCTGAAATGTCGCCAATCCGGTCAGGTTCGGAAGAAAGCAGCCGTAACGATTTTTTTTCGGGGTTCGGGTTCCTTCGCTTGTTTTGTTTGGTAAAAGTTAAGATAATGGCAGAAACAGAAAATAATCAATATGTGGTTTTGGCGCGCAAATATCGTCCGCAGACATTTGAAGAGCTGCTCGGACAAGATGCTTTGGTGCAAACACTGACAAATGCCATTGCAAACAATCGTTTACATCATGCCTATATTTTAACCGGTATCCGCGGTGTGGGAAAAACAACAACCGCACGTCTGATTGCCCGAGCCATTAATTGTTTGGGGGAGGACGGGAACGGCGGACCGACAATTCATCCTTGCGGTGTGTGCGAAAATTGCCGTGCTATTTCCGAGGGGCGTCATATTGACGTTATTGAGCTTGATGCCGCTTCCAAAACAGGTGTTGATGATATGCGCGAGATTTTAGACGGTGTGCGCTATAAACCGACAAACGCTCGTTACAAAGTTTATATAATAGACGAAGTGCACATGCTTTCCAAAAGCGCATTTAATGCGTTGCTTAAAACATTGGAAGAACCGCCGGCGCACGTTAAGTTTATTTTTGCGACAACGGAAATTCGCAAAGTTCCGGTTACCATTTTATCACGTTGTCAACGTTTTGATTTGCAACGTTTGAGTATTGAAACTTTAATGAAATTGTTTACCAAAATATTGTCGGCGGAAAAAATTGAGGCAGAAGAAAGTGCTTTGTTGATGGTGGCAAAAGCGGCAGACGGTTCGGCACGTGACGGCCTTTCTATGTTGGATCAGGCTATTGTTTTGGGTAACGGAACCATAAAAACCGAGACAGTTAAAAATATGTTGGGGCTGGCAGACAGAAGTCAAACTTTGAGTATGTATGAGAGTTTGATGGAAGGCGATATCACAGGGGTGCTTGAAAATTTGGATTCTCAATACAAAAACGGAGCTATTCCGGCAGTTGTGTTGCAAGACTTGGTTGATATTACTCACTTGCTGGCAAAAATTAAAATTTTGCCGGAATACATAAACAGTCCGGAAATCAGCGAAAATGAGCGCGAAATGTGTAAAAAACTTTCGGTTGCTCCAATAGCAATTCTTTCTAAAATATGGCAAATGCTGATTAAGGGAATCAGCGAAATTCAATATGCAAACAATCCGCTTGATGCTTTGGAAATGATTTTGATAAGGATTGCATATTCGGCAAACTTGCCTAGTCCGGCAGAACTACTGAAAGAAATAAAAAAAAAGTCTGAACTGAATACCGGTGCGCCGGTAATTGAAAAAAAAAATTCAGCTGACGGCGAAAATCAGTTAGCTTCGGAATTAACGGAAAAATCAGATGTCTTGCGGATAGAAAGTCCGCTTGATTTGCTTAATTTGCTGCAGGCCGGCAGACAAATGCTGTTGCTTTATGCGGTAAAAAACGATATGAGTTTCAAACATTTTTCTTTCGGCAAAATAAATATATCATTATCAGAAAAGGCAGATAAAAATTTAGTTCCGAATTTAAGTAAATTTTTGCAAAAAGAAACCGGAGTTTCGTGGGTGATTGACTATGATTATGAACCGCTCGGTGAAACACTGGCTGTGAAAGAAAGTAAAGATTTTAATACAAATAAGAAAAATATCTCTGAATATCCTTTAGTTAAAGCTATACTAAGCGAGTTCAGCGGTGCTAAAATAGAAACAATAATCCGGAAGTCCGTTGCGGAAGCTGAAGAAAATGACGAGTTTTCGGCGGGTTCGGTGAATAACTTTGATATTGAAGAAGAGGAGATGTAAATGTTAAACATTCAAGGTTTAATGAAACAGGCGCAGCAAATGCAAATGAAAATGAAAGAAGCTCAAGAAAAATTGGCGCAGGAACAAAGAGAAGGAACAAGTGGAAACTCAATGGTTAAAGTTGTTCTGAACGGAAAATCCGATATGATAAGCATCAGTATTGACCCGTCTTTGCTGGTTGCAGATGACAAAGATTTGTTGGAAGACTTGATTTTGGCTGCTTACAATGATGCGCATGCCAAAATTGATGTTATGATGGAAGAAGGAATGAAAGAAGCTACCGGCGGTATTGGTTTGGGCGGCTTAAAACTTCCGTTTTAGTGAGTAAAAATTGCAGGGAAAAGAAATTGAACAGCTGACAAAGCTGATTGCAAAGTTGCCGGCTCTCGGGGCGAGGTCGGCAAGAAGGATTGTTTTGCATTTGCTAAAGAAAAAAGAAAGCGCTTTGCCTGCGCTGATAACAGCATTGCAAGAAGTATCCGATAATGTAAAAAAATGCCCGATATGCGGAAATTTTGATACGCAAGAGCCTTGTGCAATATGCTCGGACGGTAGCAGAGATAAGGAGTTGCTGTGCGTAGTGCAAGATGTTGCTGATTTATGGGCAATGGAACGCGTTGGTGTTTTTCGCGGGCAATATCATGTATTGGGAGGTATTCTTTCCGCCTTGGACGGAGTAACTCCTGAAGATTTGAATATATCTGCGCTGTTTGAACGTTTGGGAAAAGGTTCCATAAAAGAAGTTATTTTAGCCTTGCCTGCAACTATTGACGGTCAGATAACGGCACACTATTTGTTGCTCCGGCTTAAAGATATGCCGGTAAAAGTGACTACTTTGGCACAAGGAATTCCGGTTGGTGCCGAGCTTGATTATATGGATGACGGCACAATACAAATGGCCTTGAGTGCCAGAAAAGAATTGTGATAAGTTGGCATATATTAGGCAATAATTAACTTTACAAATATTCATCATTTTGTTAAACTGCCCTCAGAGTGTGAGATAAGCACACTTTAGGGCGTAGAAACTCTATACATTATCGTTGTCGTGAATAGCGACTTATGTTTGCTGGTGTTCGCATTTGTTGTGAGCGGATGTCAGCTAAATAAGGCTATGCTAAATAGGCTGAGCCGTTTGATAATGTACGGTTTTCTAACATCCGCCCACCATTTTCGGTGGCTTTTTTATTAACTGTTTTAACTTTAATGAAAGGATGTTTGAAATGAAAAAAGTTAGCTTAATTTGCTTTTTTATTCTTTTATCACTAAATGCGAAAGCAGAAATTATCGGCACATGGCCATGCGGAGATGATTGCACGGCAACTCTTGATAGTGAAGGAAATTTTTTAGTAACAGGCAGCGGAAAAATGACTGATTATAAATATATGAAAGATGAAAATAATGAATACCATTCTTTATCACCATGGGATAGTTATCGTTCACAAATAAAATCAGTGGAAGTTGAAGGAGTTACAAATATTGGAAGTGCAGCTTTTTATTTAAGTAACGTATCAAAATTGAAAATAGGAGAAAGTGTCACAAGTGTAGGACAAGCTGCCTTTGAAGGCAACAAAATTAAATCTGTAGAACTGGCAGATTCAATAAAAAGCATATCATCTTATTCTTTTGTAAGTAGTTTATCTTCCGCATCAATCATAATTCCCGATACAATAGATTCTATCGGTTTTAATAGCCTAGGATGGTATGACTGGGCTATTAATCAAAATAAAAATATAATTTGCCGCGGAAATAATTGTGAAAGAGTTTCAGACTTACTCAAAAATTACGGATGTAGAAAAGGAGACGAGCGTTTAACTGTTGATGTTAGCAATAAGATGTCATTAGCCGGAGAAAATCAGTGCAACAGCGAAAAATATTATTGGACCGGCGGCTTGTGCAATAATCGCCCGACCGACGGCAGTGCAATAGAATGTGATGAAGGGTGGTATGCCACCAATAAAGATGTATGTGCCAGAATTAAACTTCGTTACACTTTGCCGGAAGCGGATGCGGCAACCAGCAACGATAATGAAAACACGATAGAGTGGATTTTTGAGTAAAGAGTCATCCTCGGAGATTGTGTGAGCAATCAACCGAGGATTTCGGCCGAATCTTTACCGTCATTTTGCACTTTTACGCAAAGCTATTTTCAAAACTTCGGCAACATTGGAAACCGGCATGATTTTCAATCCTTTTTTCACATTATCCGGAATTTCGGCTAAATCCTTGACGTTTTCCTTTGGAATAATCACCGTTTTTATACCGCCGCGAAGTGCAGACAACAATTTTTCTTTCAATCCGCCTATCGGCAAAACTCTTCCTTGCAAAGTAATTTCGCCGGTCATGGCCACATCTTTGCGCACCGGCCTTTTAGTGAACACGGAAACAAGAGTTGTATACATGGCAATACCGGCCGAAGGTCCGTCTTTCGGTGTTGCTCCTTCCGGCACATGAACATGCACATCCGTTTTTTCAAAAACTTTCGGATTTATGTTCAATTCTTTGGAATTTGCTCTCACAACCGAATAAGCCGTTTCAATAGACTCCTTCATTACATCACCGAGTTTTCCGGTTTGCGTAATTCTGCCCTTCCCCGGCATATCCACCGCTTCAATAAACAAAATATCTCCGCCGACTTCCGTCCATGCTAATCCCGTTGTTACACCTATATGGTCTGACTCCTCGGCTTCTCCGAAGCTGAACTTTTTGACTCCGAGGTATTTTTCCAAGTTTTTAGAATCAACCACAATTTTTGACTTTTTGCCTTTTTTGAGCAAAATTTCTTTTGTAGACTTACGGGCAATGGTGGAAAGTTCGCGTTCCAAGTTGCGCACACCGGCTTCTCTGGTATAGTAGCGAACGATATCGCGAATAGCTTCATCCGCAATTTTTAACTCCGATTCTTCCACCGCATTTTCGGCAAAAACTTTTTTAAGCAAATGACGCTTGGCTATTTCTATTTTTTCATCCTCCGTGTATCCGGATAAAGATATTATCTCCATTCTATCCAGCAAAGGACGCGGCATATCAAGAGAATTTGCCGTTGTCACAAACATCACGTCAGATAAATCGTAGTCAACTTCCAAATAGTGGTCATTGAAGGTTGAATTTTGTTCCGGATCCAAAACTTCCAACAGAGCCGAACTCGGATCTCCGCGCCAATCATTACCGAGTTTATCAATTTCATCCAGCAAAAACAACGGATTTGAACTTCCGGCCTTTTTCATAGATTGCAAAATTTTCCCCGGCATAGCTCCGACATAAGTGCGCCGATGTCCTCTGATTTCAGCCTCATCACGCATTCCGCCGAGTGAAGCACGCACAAAATTGCGTCCTGTTGCCCGAGCTATTGATTGTCCGAGCGAAGTTTTACCGACACCCGGAGGGCCAACCAAGCATAAAATCGGCGATTTCAGCTTTTTGGCACGGCTCTGCACTGCCAAATATTCTACGATTCGCTCTTTAACTTTTTCCAGTCCGTAATGATCTTCTTCTAAGATATCAATAGCCTTAGACAAATCCTTGTTCAATTTTGTTTTCTTGTCCCAAGGCAAATCCAACAACCAATCCAAGTAGTTGCGAATAACCGTTACCTCCGGAGAACCGTTACTGATTGTCTTAAGTTTTTTCAGTTCGGATAAGGCTTTTTCTTTTGCTTCCTTGGTAAATTTTGTGGCATTGATTTTTTTCAGATACGCTCCGTATTCGTCATCATCCTCACCGTTATTCAGCTCTTTTTGGATTGCCTTAATTTGTTCGTTTAAATAATATTCTTTCTGGCTTTTTTCCATCTGCTTTTTGACGCGGGTTTTAATTTTGTCTTCAACCTCCAAAACAACCATTTCGCTGTCAATAAGTTGCAAAATACGATTAAGCCTGTCTTTCAGATTATCCGCTTCCAAAAGAAATTGTTTATCCTTTGTTTTCAATATCAGATGAGAAGCAACAGTGTCGGCAAGTTTATCATACTCATCAATTTGTTTAACGGACTGAGCCACCTCCAACGGAATTTTTTTGTTTTGCCGAACATATTCCTCAAACTGACTGACAACGGCTTTTGCCCAAGATTTTATCTCGTTTTCTTTATATGCCGACTGCGGATAAGGCTTGTATGCCGCACTGAAATAAGTTTTATTATTTTTGAATTCGCTGATTTTTATGCGTTCCAGACCTTCTACCAAAATTTTAATATTTCCGTCCGGCAATTTAAGAAGCTGTAAAATACTTCCCAATGTCCCCACACGATACAAATCCTTTGTGGCAGGGTCTTCTATATCTGCTTTTTTTTGCATAACCAGAGCAATATGAGAACCTTTATCATTGGCCTTGAGTATTGCTTCTATTGATTTTTCGCGTCCGACAAAAATCGGCACAATCATTTTCGGATACACCACAACATCCCGCAACGGTAATACCGGAATAAAATCGGCTGTTGTTTGGGTCATAACGTCATCTTTTTTATTGGTTAGAGGCATAAAACTTTTCTCCGTATATTATCTGTCTTTTATACTATATAGGATAGGTTTTGCCAATCTACAATACGCAATGTAAAAATTTTCCCCGAAATTTTTTGTTTGACTCACATTGTTTGTCGTGTTATTCTGGTGGGAGTGTATAACAATTAATTAATTATTGTATGGAAATAGAATTATCTAAGTTCTCCTCTCTTGTTAAAGTGCAAGATGAAGGAGGATGCTCTTTGTTCCAGTTGGAAGGAGATGCGGATTGTCACAAACTCGTGCCGGTTGATTTTGCTCAAAAGCAAACTTTTATAACGGTAAGAGAAGATTGCGGACTGATCGTTTTGCCGGAAAGTGTTTACACCATGGATGGCGAAAAGGTTTGTAACCATAGGTCTGATGTGGAGATAAACAAAATCGGTGAACGATACCTGATTTTTGCCGACAACGAACTCATCCTCTGGGACACAATAGTGATTTTGCGAGCAAAGTGTTTGAAATACGTATATTCCGATAAGTATTTTCTAACCTTTGACGGACAAGTCTGGTCGGCATACAAAGCGTGCGGAACACAAATAGGAGGATTTGCCTGCATAGACAACGATTTGTATTTGAAAGGCAACTTTGTGATAGCTTGCGGATTGGGGCGCAGAGATTTATATACTCTCCGCCAAAACGGAAAGCTGTTGAAAACACAATTACAAAAGGTTGTTTGCAGCGAAAAATACCAATTTGCGGTTTGCGCCAATATTTCCGGTCACACCGAAGTATTATCCCAAGGCGGATGGCATGACTTCGGTCGGACAGAGGATTTCGGCATAGTGAGCGAAAGGCAAAAACTCTTCTATGTTCGCCGCAACGGCAAATGCTTTTTGTATGACTTCAACCTCTCTCCGGAGTTGGCTGAGGTTTATCCTGAAGGGTTTGATGTGGTGGCAGCTGCCGGTGAAAATACGATAGCTGTTATCAACGGAACAACCTTTGAAATGTTTTGTAGATGATTTTTACCCAACCTGAAAAAGGTTGGGCTTTTTTTATTCATTTTCATAGGCGAGCACATCACAAACAACATCATAATCAAAACCGGCACGAACCAGCGTTCCCATATCCTTTTGCCGAAACTCCTTACGTTCTTCTTTCGTGGGGCGAAATGGCCCTATTTTTTTCTTTTTCGCCAAATTCATGGCCATATCAAAGGGGTTGCAGTCTTGTTCGGACAATACAGAATCAATAATATTTTCCGCGATTCCCTTCTGTTTAAGCTTTATTTTAATATAGCGCTCCGGCTTGCCGGAAGTCAAATATCCCCTCACCTTTATTTCGGCATAACGGGCATCATCCAAGTAGTGCAGCCTTTCAAATTCGGACAACACATTTTCCACCCAAACAAAAGCCGTTTGCTTATCAAAATCCGGATTCTCTTTGGCATAAGCATTCACTCTTTTGCGCAATACACACCGAAGATTGCTGACCGAAGATTCAAAACGCTTCAAATAATATAAGCCGATATTTTTCAAACGCTGCGGCGTAATTTTTTTTTGCGGTTTGCGTATTTTTTTGGGGCTGTTTGATATGTCAATGTCATCTATCACTTGAAAACTTCTCCGAATTATAATAAATTTGCCCTGATTTTAGATAAAAGAGGTTTCAAAATTATGAATAAAAAAACAGATAAGTGTATTTCTTTTAATTTAGACAACAACGCCTTTCGCGGCAGAATTGTCAGAGTCAATAATGTCTTAGACGAAACATTTACCCGCCGTGATTATCCGCAGAATGTGGGTGCCGCATTGGCCGAAACTTCTGCTCTCGGTATTATTTTAGCAGATTTACTTAAGTTTGACGGACTTTTCACCTTACAAATTCAAGGAAACGGCCCTATCAGCGTTCTGGTTGCCGATATTACCTCCGAAGGAAAAGTCAGAACTTGTGCAAAATTTGACGAAGAGGCGATGGATAAGGCGCAGATTTTGCGCAAAACCGAAGGAGAAATTGAGCCGGCTCCTTATTGGCTCGGAAAAGGAGTTTTAATTTTCACGGTTGACCAAGGAAAAAACACCGACTTATATCAGGGGGTTGTTGATTTGCAGGGAAAAACTTTATCTGACTGTGCTATGCGATATTTCAAAAATTCGGAACAAATTGATACGTATTTGCAGCTTTATTGCAAGCCTGATGTCAACGGATGGAAAGCGGCAGGAATATTAATTCAAAAAATGCCGAACAACGGAGGAAAAGAAAATCTGTCCGACGAAAATGAGTTAAACGAAAATTGGAATGAGTGCAAAATATTGTTAAACAGCTTAACTGCAGATGAAATTTTTGACGCGAATTTAAGTGAAAACGACATTTTATTCCGCCTGTTTCATGAGCATGACGTGCGGATAATTAAAGAAAGCGAATATTTTTTCGGTTGCAGATGCTCAAGAGAAAAACTTCTTAATACCCTGAGTTCCATGGGCAAACAAAATATTGAAGATATGGCGGAAGACGGAAAAATTACGGCAACCTGTGATTTTTGCGGCAATACATATATTTTTGACAAAGGGGAATTGTTACCGCACTGATATTAAGTATATCTTAAACATTAAACATTAGATTTTTATCAGACAGTAACTTTAAGGGTTAAAAATATGATTAGCGCATTAAAAAAATTTTGCATGATGTCGTTTGCTTTGGCACTATGCGCCTGTTCGTCAATGAACAACAATGAAGCAATGCCGGAGAGATTCAGTGATTTACATTTTGATAACAAAGCTCCGATTGAACTGATGGTAAAACAAGTTGACGTAAAATCCGAGTTTACACCTACTTTTCAACGTCCGAATGTTGAACACTTATTCCCTGTTTCTATTGAAAAAACGGCTAAAACTTGGGCGCACGAACGTTTGAAAGCCGTGGATTCGGCATCAAACCGCACGGCAGAATTTATTATTCAGGATGCAAGTGTTACCGAGAGAGAAATTCCGGCAGAACAATTTTTGCAAAAAGACAGTCTCAAATATCATGCCAATCTTAAAGTAACTTTGCGTGTTATAGACAGCAAAGCAACGGCGCAAACAACCGTTGAAGCCTATCGTGAATTAACAATGCCCGTTGATACCAATATTGAAGACAAAGAAATGTATTGGAATGATATGGTTACAAAACTCTTCAAGGCATTTGATGAACACATGCAAACAAACACTGAAAAATATTTGAATATGTATATCAAAAACAACAGTGCCGTAACCGTGTTTTAATCAGCACACGGACAAAACCGAAATTTTTTCGGGAGAACTTAAACTGATGACAGGGAGCTTTATTTTAAGCTCCTTTCCTTTTGCCGTAACCGCCGTGCAATATCCGTATATTGCCAAAGAATTTCCGCATATTTGCACATTGTCTTCAAATTCAAAATATTCACCGACATTCAAATCCGGCAATTCTCCGTTAAAACCGATTTCAGAGCTGACATTTGTGCGTCCGTTTTCATCTGTGGCGCAAAGTTCTTTTTTGACCAAAGTGATAGGTTCGCCGGAATTATTTTCCACGCGCATACAATAAGTCCACACACGTCCGCCGTTTTCTCCATCAGAAGGATAAGCCGAAACGCTCACATCATCATTTTGCGCACTAATAAAATCAAAATCTTCCGACATACCAGAATCCTTTCTTGTTACTGCGTTAAGGATTCATTAACTTTTTACTTTTCGCAAGAACTAAACCGGATTCATTCACAACTTATTTTATCCGGATTTAAATCATGGCAACGTCCTTATTTTTCAGGACACAAAAATAAGACTTGCATTATACTCCCCGATTGGCTATAAGTCTTAGCAGCCTTAATTAATAAATATAGGAGTTTGATATGGGGTTTAATTGCGGAATTGTCGGATTGCCGAATGTCGGTAAATCTACCTTGTTTAATGCCTTAACACAAACCATTGCCGCTCAGGCGGCAAACTTTCCGTTTTGCACCATTGAACCGAACACCGGACGCGTAGCTGTTCCGGATTCTCGTTTGGATAAGCTGGTAGAAATGGTCAAACCGAAAAATGTTGTGCCGACGCAACTGGAATTTGTTGATATTGCCGGTTTGGTAAAAGGTGCATCAAAGGGCGAAGGACTGGGAAATCAATTTTTGGCCAATATCCGCGAAACAGATGCAATAATTCATGTTTTACGCTGTTTTGAAAATGATAATATTACCCATGTTGAAGGTTCGGTTGATCCGATTCGTGATGCGGAAATTGTTAAAACGGAACTGATGATTGCCGACTTGGAATCCTTGCAAAAACGTATTGACCAACTGCGGAAAAAAGCCACCGCCGGTGATAAAGATGCCGCTGTCAACGTTAAGGTTATGGAACCGATTATTGCGGCGCTTCAAGCCGGAAAACCTGCCATTACCGCCGCTCCGTCAGCTGAAAATAAAGACGAATACAAACATTATAAAATGCTCCAGCTGTTGACATCAAAACCGGTTTTGTATGTTTGTAATGTTGACGAAGATTCTGCGGCAACCGGTAACAAATTTTCTGAAGCAGTTGCTAAAATGGCTCAAGAAGAAGGAGCTGAAACCGTGATTATTTCCGCAGAAATTGAATCCGAAGTTGCTCAACTGGAATCGGAAGCTGAAAAAAAAGAATTTTTATCTGCTCTCGGCTTAGAAGAAACCGGATTGGCCAAAATCATTCATGCCGGATATAATTTACTCGGACTGCAAACATATTTTACTGCCGGACCTAAAGAGGTTCGGGCTTGGACTTTTATCAAAGGAATGAAAGCTCCGCAATGTGCCGGAATAATTCACTCCGATTTTGAGCGTGGTTTTATTCGCGCTGAAACAATTTCGTATGATGACTACATAAAATTCGGCGGCGAACAAGCCTGTAAAGATGCCGGAAAAATGCGTTCTGAAGGAAAGGACTACGTTGTGCAGGACGGTGACTTAATGAACTTTTTATTCAATGTCTGAATTTTCTGCCGTAAAAAACAAATATTACTGAAAAACCTCCCCTAGGGAGGTTTTCTCAAATCCTTATAGATGATTTGCCAATGGTTAAACGAAAATATTATTAAATAATACCCCTCTCTGCCATAACAAAGAGGGGTATTTGATTTTTTAAGCGCTATGCTTATTTATATTGAGCCATGTGCTCTAACAAAGCGCGTTTGTCATCAACGCCTTTTTGAGCCTTGTTCAACAGCATTTCATAGCGTTCCGGATTAGCCTTATTGACAATCTGGAAGCGGGTTTCGCTTGCCATAAATTCTGCCAAAGGCTTAGTCGGAGCTTTAGAATCAAGCATCAAAGGTGCTTTTCCTTCAGCTACATTGTCCGGATTATAGCGATAAAGCGGCCAAGAACCGGTTTCAACCGCATTCTTTTGGTGAGCCAAACCATCAGCCATGTTCAAGCCTTGGTTAATGCACGGGCAGTATGCAATGATGATGGACGGACCATTATAAGCCTCAGCCTCGTTCATTGCTTTGATTACCTGCATATCGTTGGCACCCATTGAAACTTGAGCCACATAAACATTGCCGTAAGACATAGCAATCATAGCCAAGTCTTTCTTCGGTAATTCTTTACCTGCGGTAGCAAATTTAGCGGAAGCACCCATCGGGGTAGCTTTTGACTGTTGACCGCCGGTGTTAGAATATACGCCGGTATCAACCACCAAAATGTTTACGTTTCTGCCGGAAGCAATGGCATGATCCAAACCGCCGAAGCCGATATCATAAGCCCAGCCGTCACCGCCGATAATCCATACGGATTTCTTAATCAGGTAATCGGCAAGCTTATCCAAGTGCTTAGCCTCATCAGTGTTGATGGTTGCTAACTTCTTGCGCAAAGCGGCAACATTGTCACGCTGAGCATCAATAGCCAAATCATCAGCCTGCTCATTGTTCAAAATTGCATCGGCAATTTCGCCCAACTGATCTTTCATATTGGCAAGCAAAGTTCTGGCAGTTTCGGTTTCCTGATCAATGGAAACGCGCATACCCAAACCAAACTCGGCATTGTCTTCAAACAAAGAGTTTGCCCAAGCCGGTCCGTGACCTTTTTCATCTTTGCAATACGGAGTTGTCGGCAAGTTACCGGAATAAATTGAAGAACAACCGGTTGCGTTGGCAATAACCATTCTGTCACCAAACAACTGTGTCAACAATTTAATATACGGAGTTTCGCCGCAACCTGCGCAAGCGCCGGAGAATTCAAACAACGGTTGAATCATCTGAGTTGTCTTCGGCATATTCTTAGCAACTTCGGTTCTCTTTACATAAGGCAGTGTTTCAAAGAACTTCCAGTTAGTTTTTTCAACATCCAAATGGTTTTCAATATGATCCATATTGATAGCGTGCAATTCCGGATTCTCTTTATTTTTAGCCGGACAAGCAGTTGTACATACACCGCAACCGGTACAATCTTCCGGAGAAATTTGCAAGATGAATTGCTTACCGGCAAATTCCTTACCTTTATAATCAACATGCTTCAAAGTAGCCGGAGCATTCTTGAGCTCTTCATCAGTTGCAACCTTCATTCTGATTACGCCGTGCGGGCAAACGATTGAGCATTTACCGCATTGGATACAGGTATCAGGATCCCAAACCGGAATTTCGGTAGCAATACAACGCTTTTCGTATTGTGTGGTTGCGCTAGGCCAAGTTCCGTCAACAACAGCTTGCAATTCCGAAGTAGTAACGCTATCGCCCTTATCGGCAATCAGTTTTGCGGTCAAGCCTTGAACAAACTCAGGAGCTTCTGCCGGAACCGGTGCCAAGCGGTGGAATTTAGAGGTTACATGGTCAGGATATTTAACTTCAAACATATGAGCTAAAGAGGCATCAACAGCGGCAAAGTTCTTTTGAACTATCGCCTCACCCTTCTTAGAATATGTTTTCTTAATTGCGGCCTTAATCTGAGCAATAGCCTCATCTTTCGGCAAGATGTTGGAAATTGCAAAGAAGCAGGTTTGCATAACAGTATTAATACGTTGACCCATGCCGGTTGCACGAGCAACTTCAACCGCGTTAATGGTGTAGAACTTCAAGTGCTTAGCCAAGATTTGTTCTTGCACTTCAATCGGCAAATGATCCCAAACTTCTTCAGCCTTATACGGAGCATTCAACAAGAAAGTTGCGCCGTCTTTAGCAATGTGCAAAATATCAACTTTGTTCATGAATTGGAATTGGTGACAAGCCACAAAATCAGCTTGCGTAATCAAATAAGCCGAGCGAATCGGATTATCGGAAAAGCGCAAATGCGAAGTTGTCATAGAGCCGGATTTGCGTGAATCGTAAACGAAATAACCTTGTCCGTATTTACCGGCATCTTCGGCAATAATCTTAATGGAGTTTTTGTTTGCACCGACTGTTCCGTCTGCACCAAGTCCGAAGAATACGGCGCGAACAACGTCTTTCGGCTCAACATCAAATGAAGCATCATAAGCCAAAGATTTGTGCGTTAAATCATCTGTGATACCAACCGTAAAGCCGTTAATCGGGTTAGCAGATTTTGCATTGTCGTAAACAGCTTTTGCCATAGCCGGTGTAAATTCTTTTGAAGACAAACCAAAACGACCGCCGTAAATGTGCGGTAATTTTGCAATTTTGCCGTTGGCAAATGCTTGCGACAAAGTAGCAACAACATCCAAATACAAAGGTTCACCGAGTGAGCCGGATTCTTTTGTTCTATCCAAAACAGAAACGGTTTTAACGCTTGCCGGCAATGCTTTCAAGAAAGTTTCAGCCGGGAACGGACGATATAAGTGAACTTTTACAACACCGAGTTTTTCACCGTGAGCATTCAAGTATTCCACAGCTTCTTCAACTGTTTCGGCACCGGAACCCATAACCACGATAACGTGTTCGGCATCTTTGGCACCGACATAGTCAACAACATGATATTGACGACCGGTAAGTTTGGCAAACTTATCCATTTCTTCTTGAACAATGCCTTCAACCTTTTCATAATAAATGTTTGCGGCTTCACGACCTTGGAAAAATACGTCAGGATTCTGTGCCGTACCGCGAACAACCGGAGCTTCCGGACGAAGTGCGTGTTCAGCATTGAACTTGTAGTTTACGCCGTCCAACATTGCGCGCAAATCATCATCGGAAATCAGCTTAATCTTTTTGATTTCATGCGAAGTGCGGAAACCGTCAAAGAAGTGCATAAACGGAACGCGCGAACGCAAAGTTGAAGTTTGGGCAATCGCTGCCATATCGCCGGCTTCCTGCACCGAATTTGAGCAGAGCATGGCAAAACCGGTTTGACGGCAACCCATAACGTCGGAGTGATCGCCGTAAATAGACAAAGCGTGATATGCAAGTGAACGAGCGGCAACATGCATAACAAACGGCATCAATTCACCGGCGATTTTATACATATTCGGAATCATAAGGAGCAAGCCTTGCGAAGCCGTAAAGGTGGTCGTTAATGCACCGGCTTGAAGTGAGCCGTGGCAAGCACCGGCAGCACCTGCTTCTGATTGCATTTCCTGAACTTGAGGAATAACACCCCACAAGTTTTTTTGTTTAGCGGCAGACCACGCATCAGCCCATTCACCCATCGGAGAAGACGGGGTAATCGGGTAAATAACGCAGACTTCGTTCATACGATGTGCCACGGAAGCACAAGCTTCGTTGGCATCCATCATTTTCATTTTAACATCTGACATTTATAATTTTTCCTTATAAGTTAAATTAAAATAAGGTTCTGCAATGTAACAAAACCTTTGAGATTGTAAACAAAAGTTTATGGCGCAACTTATAGCACATCACATTAAAAATGCAAGTTTTTTTATGCTGTTTTTGCATATCTGTTTTAGACAATTTTAAATTTTTTGTATATACCCCTTGACTTATAAACCAAAAAAGCGTATAACCATAGGCACAGTTCACATTATTAATAACTAAAACTATTTTGCTTATGAAGGTAAAATTTGAGAACGGTGTAACTTTGCTCATGAGTGAAAACACCAATGGTTTCCGTGGAAGAGAGTGTGAAATCAGCCTGACAATCAAGGCCGGTCATCAAAACACACCTCTCGGTCTGGCCGCTGTTTACGAAGGAATCGTTGCCAAACAGGCAATGGATGGGGTTGAAGCCGTCTATGGTGGAAACATTACCAGTTTCTACACCGGCGGTTCTGTTAAGGAATTGCCGGCCGCACTGAAGAAGTTGTGGGTTGCCTGCAACACACCCACAATTGATGAGGAGACGGTGCAAGCTTCCGTAGATGACATTGTCCGTCATACGCGCGACCTCGCGGCTGTGCCCGACCGCCAGACTCGATTGGCATACAAGCATACCGCGTTTCAGCAGAACCAAATTGTCTGGGACTCGGAAGAGTATATCAATCGGGTGAAAGCCATATCCGTGGAAGATGTTCAGAACTACATTAGCACATACTATGTAGGTTCCAACATCATCTTGGGATACTCTGGGCCGGAACATGCCTTTGAAAAGGTGGAAAGACAGGCACGCAAGCTGTTTGCCAACTTGCCGACCGGCAAGCCGAGTAAGCTGAACAAGCTGGACTATACCGGCGGCTATCAGCAACTGAGTGGCAACGGAGTTTTCTTCATTGCCCGCTTAGGATGGGTTATTACCGACATTGACAGCTTTACCGGAACCAACGTCATGATGAATGTTCTTGATGCACGACTGGAGCGCGAGCTGGCACCTCTTGGCGTAACCCGCGAGATAAAAATCGCCGGTTACTTCGGGTTCAGGACGCTGCGTGTCAGCATCACGGCAACAAACAAGGACGCTGCCGTTAAGGGGCTGGATATTGTCTGCAAGAACATCAGCAAGCTCAAGCACAAAACCGTATCTGACCGCCGATTGGAAACCAGCAAGAGCAGAACATACAACGGAAACCTTGCCGTTGCCGAAAACAACGTTCTGCCTCGTTCAGTCCATGCCGCCTGGCTGGAACTTAAGGGACAAAGTTTTGACCGCGATTGTTTCATCTCAAAGGTCTACGCCACCACGGCAGAAGACATTCGCGACCAAGCTGAGGCCATTTTCTCCGGCAAGATGACAACCGTTCTTTACGGCCTTGACACACCGGAAGAGCTTCTTCTCAAGAAGATGCAATAGAAGTGTCCGGGCATTGACTTTCAAAAAGGAAACTGTATAATACAGTTTCCTTTTTTATTTTGAGGTATTTAATGGAAGATTTAACCGATATTTTGTTTGAAACAATAATAGACAACTTGAAAATATTTCCTTTTTTGCTGGTAGCCTATTTGTTATTGGAATGGCTGGAAAAAAAAACATCTCCGGCATCTCTCGCTTTTATTCGGAAATCAGGCAAATACGGTCCTGTTGTCGGTAGCCTGTGCGGAATTGTCCCACAATGCGGTTTTTCGGTAATGGCTGCAAATTTTTATGCTGCCGGAATCATAACTTTAGGCACGCTTATGGCCATTTTTCTTTCAACATCCGACGAAATGCTGCCGATTTTGCTTTCTCAATCCATCCCGCCAAAAATAATTGCAACCATTTTGGCTTACAAATTTTTGTGTGGATTGATTTTCGGTTCGCTGGTAGATTTTGCCGGCAAAAATAAATTAAACTCCGTTGCCATCAACTCTTTATGCGAAAATGAACACTGCCGCTGTAATGAAGAATCCGGAATCCTAAAACCCGCAATTTATCATTCAATCAAAATAACGCTTTTTATCTTTGCCGTTTCTTTCATTTTCAATCTTGCCATGGAAAATTTTGCCGATTCGGCAGAGGTTGTTGCGGTATTAAAAACACCATTGTTAGGAGAAATGACAAGCGGAATTATCGGACTTGTTCCTAATTGTTCAGCCTCCATTATTTTAACTCAGTTGTATATAGAAGGCGCCATAAACATCAGCACAATGCTGAGCGGAACTTTAGTAAGCGGCGGTGTGGGGATACTTGTTTTATTCAGAGTAAACCGACACATCAGAGAAAATATATTTATTGTTTTTTTGCTTTATCTTTTTGGCGTTACGGGAGGACTCATCAGCAATTTATTTGCCCTTTAGCCCAAAAAAATATTGAAAATTTAAATTTTTGCATTATGCTGTCCGAGAGGTGTCAGCTATGGAAGAAAAAAACAAACATTGTCCGGAATATTGTCCGTTTTTAAAAGCAAACAACACTTTTTGCGAATTGTTTAAACGCAACTTGCAAACCGGAGTTGCCACGCTGAAATGTCCGGAATGTCTTGATCCGGTGCAACGCCATGAAAGCTATACAAAACTCGGATTAACCGAACACAATCGTATTGAAATGTGGCAAAAAGCTGTTTTAAAACACAATGAAATAGAATTAAGCAAAAAACGCGAAGAAGAAGGTATCCGTAAAAAATTTACCGAATTTTTGGAAGACAAATTTTCAGGCAAACCACCCTTAGACGGAAATGCTTACCTTAAAAATATCGTTATAAATTTGTTTATGGTAATGGATGCAACCGAGCGAAGCATGATGATGGCTGTGTTGAGCGGTAAAGGTGCCGAAGCAATGCTGATGGCTATTGAACGCGCTCCAAAAGATGAGAGTTTGCTCAGAAATGTTCGGCAGGAACTTTATGCAAACTACAAAAAACACGAAAATACTCTGCAAAGTTCTCGCGAAACAAACGTAAATAATCGCTGATTTTTTAAGCCAAAAACAGTGCGCTGTTATGTAGTGCGTAACAATAGACTCTGTTCCTGAAACAGGAGATCTTTGTTCAAGGAGATTGCGACGGTCGTTTCACTCCCTCGCAATGACGTTTCCTACCTTACGGTCATTCCGAGGAGCGTAGCGACGTGGGAATCCCCGTAAAGATCTTTTTTAAGCAAGAAAGTGTGCCTTATTCAAGGAGATTGCGACGGTCGTTTTACTCCCTCGCAATGACGTTTCCTACCTTACGGTCATTCCGAGGAGCGTAGCGACGTGGGAATCCCTCAAGATAACGGTGGGTATTTTTCACTCAAAAATCCATTCAATCGTGTTTTCGTTATCATTACTTGTTGCCTCGTCGGCTTCCGGCAGAGTGTAACGTGTGCGCGTGCAAAACCCATAATATGAAGTATATCCTTCAGGACACGAAGAAACACACCCAACTCCCGCTTGCACAAATTTATCTCCGCAGCTGCCGCATTCTCCGGTTTTTCGGCAATTTGATAATTTTGAACCCTCAAAATTATCGCGTGATAAAGGGTCCGAACCATAAGTAACATCATCCGGAATACCGGCATACTCAAGACTTGATGTATAATGAAAAGCAACGCCGCCTATTTCCTGCACATTAGGTAAATCAATACTAACCAGTGAAGAGGCTCCACTGAATGAGGCATAACCAAGGTGTGTTATATTTTCTAACCCGACAATATCTGTTAAATTCTCAGCGTGCTTAAATACCCTGTCTCCGATACTTGTTACATTTCCTTCTATAACGGCATGAACAATATCTTTGCCATACCACGGAGCCGTGGAGTTATTATTTATTGAAGCATAATTCCCCATTGGTCCTTCGCCGGAAATGGTTAAAGTCTTACTTTCCTCATCATACGTGCATTTAACACTGTCGCTGTATACCCCGTCGGTTGCCGGTCCGCAATTCCATGTTTCGGCAAAGGCAACACCTGCACCGATAAAACAAAAAGTAAATGCTAAATATTTCATATCAAACATCCTCTTAATCTAAAAAAGTTAATAAAAAAGCCACCTGAATTGGTGGGCGGATGTTGACAAACCGTGTAAAACTCAAAACGGCTCGGCGATTTCGTGCTAAAGCCTTATAACACCGACATCCGCTCATTACAAGAACGAACTATCGGTAATTTGTTCGCAAAGTATTGCGACAGAGTTTTACAAAGGGTTGTCACGCCCTGAAATACGCTGATTTCGTATTCTGTTTGTAACCTATCAAAATTTTGATTATTTGTAAAGATTCTTTTCCGGATTATTTTTTGTTGATAATTTGTCAAATTTATGCTACCATTCAGACATAGTTTAACAAAAGGCAAAACAATGGCGCTGAAAAAAATTTTATTTTTTACTAAGGACGGTTACACAATCGCAGCAGATATTGACGTTGATGCAATTTCCGAAAGCCAACGCAACATTGAGCTGGAAAAATTTCGCTATTACTTTTCACAAAAAAATTATGACGAATTATCGGCAGCTTACGATAATATTTCCTTAATTTCTGCTGCAGACAAAAAATTTATTGAAAAAATAGATGCTGAAAATTCAAAATTTTTGATGACTTATATCAAGCCTTTTAATTACCGCAAACAGCGTGAAAGTTACGAAAACAAAATGAATCCGCCGGCAATCCCTTCTTTTGCCGACAAAGAATACACCATTCATTTTAACTATAACATTTCTGAAGATTGTGTGCCGGAATTTGTGCGCCAGCTCGGTTTTAAGATTGTCCCAAAAGACGAAGTTTTTGATATAACCGATTTAAACAATGACATTTTGAATACCCGTGCAGCCGAAGTAGATACTCCGGCACGAGTAATAACCTTTTTCTGCAATCACTACAGATTTAAGCCGGATGATTATAACCGTCTTAAAAGCAGAATTCAGAAATTTGAAATTGCCAAAATGCGCGACCCGCATTTGGATATTCTTGACTATACCTTAACGATTCCCGATGCATACGAAAGAAAACTTTTTGATATTTATGCTCAAGAGCAAAAGTTTTCATCCCTGCTGGAAAGCTACGTTGCCCACGAAACTCACCACATAAAAAACAGGATGATTTTAGACGGTATGTATTACAAAAAAGATGCAAAACGTCTGACAGCCGAGGATACTTACAAAATATCGGTTGAAAATGAGCGAAGCGCTTATTTGGCGGGAACAATTTATGCCATCAATACATACCTCAAAAAAGGCGATTTAAATGACTTCTCAATGTTTGACAATAAATCGCAATGGCTAAAAACAGAATTGCTTGCATTGCCGGAAAATCAACGAATTTCCTATGTCTCGGATATGGATAAAATAGTCAACGGCTCACTCAAATTTTTTGAAGCAACCGATCGCGCAAACTATGATGCCGGCCACTTCAAAAATTATGTTTCGGATATAGCCGCAAATGCTCCGATGGATGTTCCGGAGGACACAGATCACCGCCAATATGATTTGTTGCGCCGCAGCTATTACAGCATGAGTGTCTTGAACCCTCAAACCGGAAGAACGGAAGTTATAAACCTTGCTCAATATATAAAACCGGAAAATGAAATTGTTGTTTCTAACCAAAACCGCGCAGAAATTATAGAGCCGTGCCGACAAAAATTGCAACAAAGAAAAGACAAATACAATCAGGAAGCACAAAGCGAAAATATTGATACCGATTTGTTGGATAAAGCGCGCAAAATGCAGCGTGACGGCATCAAAAAACCGGTTATTGTATCAGACGTGCAAACGTTTAACATTAATTCTCTTTACGACGAAGAAAGTCAAGAAAACTCGCCGGATAACCATGCTGAATGGAGTGATTGCCTTAAAGAATATTGGCAAGGTATCGGCGGATATTCCGAAATTTGCAAAAATAACAACGAATATAAATTTAAGGTCGGAAATGACACGGTAAAATACACTTCACCCCGAGATGTTTCGCTCTCAAAAAAATGCAAATATTCTACATTCGTAAAATTGCTTGAAGAGCCGACAAACAAGTATAATCCGGTCAACTTTTTACCAACCTTAAACGAAGAGCAAAAATTATTGCTTTACGTTGCCTGCATTAACTCCGGACGCAAAACTAAAGGAGAAATACCGACAAATTTGGGACGTGTCGCCAATATGCGGGAAATTCCTCAGGCAGAAAGAGAAAAATTTGCGCAGATAATAAACCGCAGAAACAATAGTGCGGGAAATTCGGCCACCCGAACACAGTATAATATGCAAAGGCCGCAAGGTTACTCCAGATAGTAAAAAAAATTTTCTCCGTTAAATCGTTTTTTAGCTGGTAATCGGCAAAAAAATGAAATATTACTTACCTTAACCAAAAATGCGCCTCCAGAGTCAAAAAAAGCGCATTTTATGAGATTTACTTTTGAGGACAAGATGGATAGTAAAACAATTTATGCACTTTCAACTGTTGCGGGAAAATCAGGAGTTGCAATAATCCGTATTTCCGGCAGCAAAGCTTTTTCTGTTTTTGAGAAAATGACAGATATACCGGTAGATATTTTACAAAGCAGAAAAATGTATTATACAAAAATTTTTAATCCTGTTTCACGTGAAACACTTGATAATTGCCTGGTGGTTGGTTTTAAATCTCCTAATTCTTTTACCGGCGAAGACACGGTTGAAATAAATTGTCACGGCTCAAAAGCCGTTATAAAAAGCATTTTAGAAGCTTTATCCGAAATAACGGATTTTCGTATGGCCGAAGCCGGAGAATTTTCCCGCCGTTCGTTTTATAACGGAAAAATGGATTTGACCGAAGCAGACGGTTTGGCTGATTTGATTGACGCAGAAACCGCACTGCAGCAAAAAATTGCTTTGCAACAAATGGGCGGAACACTGTTCAATTTATATGCAAAATGGCGAGAAGACTTATTAAATATTCTTTCATACGTTGAAGCCTATATAGATTTTCCGGATGAAGATATTCCTCAAAACATTGTTTTTAAATTACAAAACAGTGTATTTAAATTATCCTCTGCCATAAAATCTCACATAAAAGATAATTCTTTAGATGAAAAAATGCGCAACGGCTTTAAGGTTGTTATTTCCGGACCGACAAATGCCGGAAAATCAAGCCTGATTAATGCACTTGCAAAAAGAAATGTTGCCATAGTATCCGATATTGCCGGAACAACCCGTGATGCCATAGAATGTTATATAGATATAAAAGGATATCCGGTAATTTTTTCCGATACCGCAGGCTTACGGGATGCAAAAGATGAAATAGAAAAAATCGGAATAGAAATTGCCAAACAAAAAATAGCTGGTGCTGATTTTAATATCTTTATGTTTGATCCGCAAACAGACTCTCCGGATATATTTTCAGAATCAATAAAAGAATCTGATAACAACTGCTTATTGGTCGCAAATAAATGTGATAAGTTAAGCGAAGAACAAAAGCGCAAATACAAAAAAGAAGGAATAACGCTTATTTCTGCCAAAAATAATATCGGGCTGCAAAATTTAACTGATACAATCGCCGAATTTTTGAGCAATCGCTATGACGTAAACAAAGCACATTTAATTACAAGACACCGATACAAAGAATGTCTGACAGACTGCATCCGAAATCTTGATAATTTTAATTTGCAGAAAAACATAGAGTTGGCTGCCGAAGATATCCGTCTTGCCTGCCGCGCCATCGGAAAGATTACCGGCCAAGTAGAAGTTAGTGAAATACTGGATAAAATTTTCGGCAACTTTTGTATTGGAAAATAACACTGTATTTAAAATCAAAAATCTTCTTTAAATACAAAATTTTACCAAAGCAAGTTAACAAAACACTGTATTTAAATTTTTCCGGTAAGAATTTTTTTCTTTTTGTTTGCAATCAACTTAATTTTGTGCTTTATATACAGCCGATAAGAGGTTAAAATGATTCAAGATAAAGACATATACGACGTTATTGTTGTCGGCGGAGGCCATGCCGGCTGTGAAGCTTGTGCCGCAGCCGCAAGAACCGGCGCAAAAACATTGCTTGTTACCCACAAAATCAGCACAATAGGAGAAATGTCGTGCAATCCGGCGATAGGCGGTCTCGGCAAAGGACATCTTGTTCGCGAAATAGATGCACTTGACGGCTTAATGGCGCGAGTAATAGACAAGGCTGGCATCCAGTTCAGAATGCTTAACCTTTCCAAGGGCCCTGCCGTCCGCGGTCCTCGCGCGCAGGCAGACCGCACATTGTATAAAATGTATATGTCGGAAGAACTGAAAAACACAAAAAATCTGGAAATAAAAGAAGCATCCGTTGAAGGGTTAATTGTAAAAAACCATACTGTTTGCGGTGTAGTTTTATCTGACGGAAAAACCATACAGTCAAACGCCGTTGTTTTAACAACCGGAACTTTTTTAAACGGAATTATGTTCACCGGTCATCAAACATCAATCGGAGGTCGGGTAGGAGACGTATCTTGTGTCGGGATAACACCGTTTTTAAAAGATTTGGGACTAAATTTAGGTCGCCTGAAAACCGGCACTCCTGCTAGGCTGAACGGCGATTCCATAAATTGGAATATTTTGGACAGGCAATCAGGTGATATAAACCCAAAAGCATTTTCATTTTTAACCGAAAAAATAACCAACAGGCAGATTGATTGCGGTATAACCAACACAAATGAAAAAACTCATAAAATTATCCGCGATAACTTTTCAAAATGCGCACTGTTTTCCGGACTGATTACCGGTGTGGGCCCGCGATATTGTCCGAGTATTGAGGATAAATTGGTAAGGTTTGCCGACAGAACATCCCACCAGATTTTTCTTGAACCGGAGGGATATGAAACAAATGTAGTTTATCCGAACGGAATATCTACATCACTGCCGGCAGATATTCAAGATGAATTTATTCACACCATGAAAGGTCTTGAAAACGTTGAAATACTCAGATATGCCTACGCCATTGAATATGATTACGTAAACCCGCAAGAGTTAAACCATTGTTTGGGCGTGAAAAAAGCTCAAGGATTATACCTGGCCGGTCAAATAAACGGAACAACCGGTTATGAAGAGGCCGGCGCTCAAGGACTGGTCGCCGGTGTTAATGCTGCGTTATTTGCTCTCAAAACAGGTAAAGAGTTTTATATAGATCGCAGTCAGGGTTATATTGGTGTGATGATTGATGACTTAATCACCAAAGGTGTTGATGAGCCATACCGAATGTTTACATCTCGTTCAGAATACCGCCTTGTTTTGCGTGCCGACAATGCAGATGCCAGACTGACGGATTTAGGCTATGAAATCGGCTGCGTAAGTGATGAGAGATACAGTGTATTTAAACAGAAAATGAGCAAAATTCAAGAATATAACACATACTGTTCAAGTAAAATCGTCTCATATCCGGAAATTGAAAATGCCGGAATATCCGTAAAGCACACCGGAAAGAAAACTCTTAAAGATTTAATGAGTTACCCTGATGTTTCACGTGAAACAATCAACCGCCTTGACGAAAAATCAAAAAATGTTGACGAAGTAACATTTGAACAAGTTGAAATTGAAGCAAAATATTCGGGATATTTAAAACGCGAATATGAAGACATTGCTGTTTTCAAAAGAGATGAGAACTTAAAAATACGAGAAGATATTGATTACAGTAAAATCGGGGGACTATCAACCGAAATGGTTCAGCGCTTTACCAAAGTAAAGCCGAAAACAATCGGCGAAGCCTCCAGAATAATCGGGGTTACGCCGGCAGCAGTCACCGCAATTCTAGGACACTTAAAAAAATGACACAAAATTTTACAATGCACAGCCACACAACATTTTCAGACGGAAAATCAAGTTTGTCGGAAATGGTAGAACAGGCAAAAAAAATCGGCTTTTCAAAAATAGGTATCAGCGATCACCTGATTATTCACAAAAACATTGATAAAAGCCCGTCGTGGGAAATGATGTCATCAAAACCTGATGCCCACATATATAAAAAAGATTTTAAATCTGCCTTGCCGGAATTTCAAAAACACTGTGATGAATTGCGAAATTTTTCAGAAAAAGCAAAATTCAAAATTTTAATCGGCTTTGAAGTGGATTTTTTCACTTACGACGGATGGCTTGATGAAATGAAGGAATTTTTATCCCATTTGGACTATGACTATTTAATCAGCGGAAACCACTTTTTATTTACCGATAATTGTGAAATTATTTACAATATTCATAAGAACATTGCTGATTTCGCCGATAATGAGCAAATAAAAAATCTGGTTTCCAATCATTTCAAAACAATAAAAAAATCTGCCGAAAGCGGGTTATTTAAGTTTGTTGCACATATAGATTATGTTCGTAAAATGGGTAATCAATACTGTCAACCCCATGACTTTGCGGGTGAAAAAGCAGCACTGATAAAATCGCTTAAAGAAAATAACACCGGAACGGAAATAAGCACAAAGGGACTGAGAAAAATAGGTGATTATTATCCGGCACCGGAAATTTTACGGCAAATTGCCGCAGAAGGCGTAAAAGTGATAATCAGTGATGACGCACACCGCACTACAGAACTAGGATACGATTTTGACAAAGCCGAACAAGAACTGCAAAAATATGGTATAATCAACAGGATAACCGAATAACATCTTGTTAAAAAAAACAAGTTAATAACCCAGATATTGCCTTGCAAAAAATATCAATATAACATACTTTTGACTCATGGGAGTAAAATATGGATATTGAGCAAGAAATTTTAAATTATGGTGTTTCACGTGAAACATTACAAAAAATAAAAGACTTTGTAACCATTTTACAAGAATGGAACAGTAAAATAAATTTAGTAAGCAAAAACTCTATCAAAGACGTTTGGGTTCGTCACGTTTTAGACTCTGTTCAATTAATAAAGTATCTTCCGCAAAAAACGACTCATCTGGTAGATATCGGCAGCGGTTCAGGATTTCCGGGAATTTGTTTGGCCATTCTTATGCAAGAACTATTGCCGCAGGCAAAAATAACTTTGGTTGAAAGCATAACCAAAAAAACGGTGTATTTAAATGATGTGATTCAAAAACTTGGTTTAGCCAATGCTTCTGTTATGAATTTACGAGTTGAAAACGGTGTATTTAAAAATGTTTCAGTGATTACGGCACGAGCAGTAACAGACTTAAATACACTGATGCTTTATCAGAACAAAATAGGAGATGAAAAAACTATCGGGCTGTATCTTAAAGGAGAAAAATACAAAGAAGAGTTGGTTTGTGCCGAAAAAAATTGGCATTTTAAACTCAGAGAAACTCCAAACAAATACGCCGAAAACGGAATAATTTTACAAATTACCGAGGTAAGGAAGAAAAAATGAAAGTAATTTCAGTTGCCAACAGAAAAGGCGGTGTCGGAAAAACAACAACAGCCATAAATATTGCCACGGCGCTCGCCGCAATAGAAAAAAAGGTTGTTGTTATTGATTTGGATCCGCAAGGAAATGCCACAACATCAATGGGCATAAAAAAAGAAAAGCATCAAAAATCAACCTACGAAATTTTGATAGGAGAATGTAAAGCAAATCAGGCCGTAATACATACCGGTGTGCCGAATTTTGATATATTGCCTTCATCACCGGATTTGGCTGCTGCAGAAATAGAACTGGTTGATATGGATAAGCGCGAATATATACTCAAAAACACACTCAAAGATATGGAATCCGAATATGATTACGCAATAATAGACTGTCCGCCGTCACTTAATTTGATTACCATAAACGCACTGGTTGCGTCTAATTCCGTTTTGGTTCCGTTACAATGCGAATTTTTGGCTTTGGAAGGTCTCGCCGATTTAATGAAAAATCTTAATGCAATCAAAAGAAATTTTAATCATAACCTGATACTCCAAGGAATTGTATTGACCATGTTCAGCCGTCAAAATAACTTAAGTAAAATGATAGAAGAAAATGTCAGAAAATACTTCGGCGACAAAGTTTATAACACGGTAATTCCTCGCAGTGTTCGCATTGCGGAAGCACCTTCACACGGCAAACCGATTCTTATATACGATTTTAAAAGTGTCGGTGCTCAAGCATACATCAATCTGGCTAAAGAAGTATTACAAAGAGAAAAGGAGATTTAAATGAGTGGTTCAAACAAAAAAAATCCGCTCGGAAGAGGACTTGAAGCCCTTTTGGGAAATGACACTTATGATTTTGAAGCCGACACTGAAGAATTTACACCGGCAAAAAACAGTGTATTTAAAACTGAAGACACCTTAAAAATAAACATTGAGCAGATTGAACGGTGTTCTTTTCAGCCGCGAACCGAGTTTAATGAGGAAAATCTGAAAGATTTGAGTGAATCAATTAAAGAGAAAGGGATTCTTCAACCTATTCTGGTGCGCCAAAAAGCAGAAAAATATGAAATAATTGCCGGTGAGCGCAGATGGCGCGCGGCAAAGTTAGCCGGACTGACTCAAGTGCCGGTAATAATAAAAAATTTGAATAATAGAGAAACACTGGAAATTGCTTTGATAGAAAACATCCAAAGGGAAAATTTGTCGCCGATAGAAGAAGCAAAAGGTCTAAGCAAACTTATATCAGATTACAGCTATACTCAGGAAGCAATAGGGAAAATCATCAGTAAATCAAGAAGTTACATAGCAAACACTTTGCGTCTTTTAAATTTACCCGCAGAAGTGCAGGCAATGGTTGCCGAAAATAAGCTTTCCGCCGGACATGCACGAGCACTTGTCGGTTTGCCAAACGCAGCAGAATTAGCGCAAAAAATAATTGAAAAAGAACTGAATGTCCGCGATACGGAAGAACTTGCTTCCACCGCAAGAAAGAAAAAACAGCCTAAAAAAATTCAGACAGATGCCGAACTGAAGAATATTGAGTTTGAGCTTAATCAAAAATTGCGTTTGAAAGTCAAAATTAGTGCTGGAAAAAAGGGAAATGGTAGTGTAACATTGCACTATGAAAATCCGGCCGAATTAAGCCGAATATTAGATATATTGGAACAACGATAAGAAAGGAACTGAAATGACCGATATTTTAGAAAAAATGAAAGAAAAATGCTCTAAAGCAGGATATTATCCGACCGCAAATATTGAAAAAATCGCCCGCGCAAAAAACATGATGTTCGGAGACAGTGAGTGGCAGCGTTGTCCTTGCGACGGAACAAACGAAAAACGTTTTTGCATTTCTCCATTGTGTCAAAGTGACATTGAGCGTGATGGTATTTGTCACTGTCGCTGCTACCAAAAAGCAAAACCGGAATAACCGATTTTCCTCCGGCGGAGAAATAAATGCCTGAGCCTAAGTTTATCAACCTGCGTGTCCATACCGCTTACTCCCTTTCTCTGGGAGCAACAACCGTTCCTGCACTCACAAAAAAACTCAAGGCTCTGAATGTTCCGGCTTGCGCAATAACAGATCGCGGAAACTTGTTTGGGGGCAAAGCCTTTTCAAAATATGCATCTGATGCCGGCATAAAGCCGATTCTCGGCTCGGAATTGTGCTTGCACAATGACGATTCGGACAATATTTTACTCTCAAAAGGCAGAGAACAGGATCCCGACAGAATAATCATACTTGTTAAAAACGAAAACGGTTACGCTTCTCTGATGAAGCTTTTTCGCCGTTACTACATGGACAACACGGAACACAGCGATATACCGCAGATTAACATGCAAAATTTGCAAGATTTTCACGACGGATTAATCTGTCTTACCGGAGGATATGACGGACCAATCGGCAGGCTTATTCTTCAAAACCGCCGCCAAGAAGCGGAAAAAAAGCTGCTGGAATTGAAAGATATCTTCAAAGATAATTTATACATAGAAATTTCTCGTGTCGGTTATGACGAAGAAAAACGCACGGAAAGTGCCTTCATTGACATGGCTTACAAATACGATATTCCTCTTGTGGCCACCAATGATGTTTATTTTTTTGATACTGACATGTATGAAGCGCATGACGCACTCGTTTGTATTGCTCAGGGAGAATATGTTGCAAACGAAAATCGTCGCCGCTATTTACCGACTAATCGTTGGCGCAGCGAAAGCGAAATGCAGGAGTTGTTCAGCGACATTCCCGAAGCCTTGCAAAACACGGTAAACATAGCAAAACGCTGCAACTTTCTTTCGCAAAAAAAAGAACCTCTTTTGCCTATTTTTATTTGTCCTGACGGAATGACGCAGGACGAATTTATTACCAACGAAGCATATAAAGGTCTGCACGAGAGAATGATGCTTCAGGTGTATACACCGGAAATGACGGAAGAAGAAAAGCAAAAAACCGACAGAATATACTATGAGCGCCTTGATTATGAGTTGTGCGTTATCAAAAAAATGGGCTTTCCCGGATACTTTTTAATTGTGTCAGACTTTATCCGCTGGTCCAAAACTCATGGTGTTCCAATCGGCCCCGGAAGAGGATCCGGCGCAGGTTCCATTGTGGCATGGGCATTAAAAATCACGGATTTGGATCCGATTCGCTTAGATTTGCTGTTTGAAAGATTTTTGAATCCGGAGCGTGTAAACATGCCGGATTTTGACGTAGACTTGTGTCAGGAAAATCGTTATAAAACAATAGAATACGTGCAAAAGAAATATGGATTTGACCACGTGGCACAAATCATAACTTACGGCAAATTGCAATCAAAGGCCGTTATACGTGATGTTGCTCGCGTTTTACAAATGCCTTACACTCAGGCAGACCGCATTTCCAAAATGATTCCGAAAGGACAGGGCGGTAAAAATCCGACACTTCCGGAAGCTTTGGAACAAGTTCCGGAAATGGAAGAAATGCGAGTTAAAGATCCGCAAATAAACAAGCTTTTTGATATAGCCATAAAACTTGAGGGACTTTATCGTAACTCCGGAATGCACGCTGCCGGAGTTGTTATCGGAGACAGACCTCTTGACCAGCTTGTTCCGCTTTATAAAGACCCGCGAGCCGATATGCCGGTAACCCAATACGACATGAAGTTTGTTGAAGAAACCGGCTTAATTAAATTTGACTTTTTAGGATTAAAAACCTTAACCGTTATCAAGCGAGCCGTGGACTGGGTAAAAAGAATTCACGGCATAGAGCTGGATATGGCTTCGGTTCCGCTTGATGACAAAGATACTTATAAACTTTTGCAAGACGGATACACCAGTGCTGTTTTTCAGTTTGAATCAGCGGGAATGCGTGATGTTATTCAGCAAATAAAACCCGACCGTTTTGAAGATCTTATTGCCGTAATTTCGCTATATCGTCCGGGACCGATGGGAAATATTCCGACATTTATCAACCGCAAACACGGCATAGAAAAAATAGAATACCTGCACCCCGATTTAGCCCCCATACTTGATGAAACATACGGCATCATGGTATATCAGGAACAAGTTATGAAAATTGCCCAAGTTCTCGGCGGATATACTTTAGGCGGTGCAGATAAGCTGCGTAAAGTTATGGGTAAAAAAATGGTAGACGAAATCCCTCACCAACGTGAAATGTTCATGGAGGGAGCAACAAAAAAAGGGATTCCGACAGATGTATCCGGTGCAATTTTTGACCAGATGGCAAAATTTGCCGAATACGGATTTAATAAGTCTCACGCAGCCGCTTATTCCTTAATTTCATACCAAACCGCATATTTAAAAGCACATTATCCGGTAGAATTTATGTGCGCAATCATGGATTTTGATATAACAAATACCGACAAAATTTCTTTTTACCGCGAAGAAGTCAAAAAAATGGGCTTTGACGTTTTAGTGCCGAATATTAATGAATCTGAGGCTTTGTTCACCGTAGAAAACGGCAATATTCGTTTTGCTTTAGCCGGCATAAAGGGAGTTGGTGAAGCAAATATGCAGGCCATTGTTGATGAGCGCAAAAAAAACGGTAAATTCAAAAATATGTCCGATTTCATTCACCGCGTGGATATAAAACAAATCAACCGCAAACAAATTGAGCAGCTCATAAAAGCAGGGGCTTTTGATTGTTTGGATTCCAATCGGGCAAAACTATTCGCCAATATTGATAACATCATGCGGCACATAGCCTCGTCGGCAGAACTGAAAACCAGTTCACAAACATCTCTTTTCGGTGCGCAGGAACTTGCTTCCGAAGTAAAATTACAAGATAAAGCCGACTGGCCTAACCTTGAACGCCTGCAAAATGAGGCGGAGGCTATCGGATTTTATCTTTCGTCTCACCCTTTGGACAACTACTCGGACAGCATGGAACGTTTGGGTATACAAAAATCTGTTGATGCCATAAAAAACATCAAAGTCGGAGACAAATTGCAAGTAAATTTGGCCGGATGTTTGCAAAATTTTCAGCGCAAAATCAGCAAAAACGGCAAACCTTACGGAATTGTTAAGATGTCGGACGCAACCGGCGAGTTTGAGGGGTTTGTTTTTGGAGATGATATGGCTAAATATGAGGATGCCTTGAAAAGCGGACTTCCTTTATTTGCACAAGTTATTATTGAAAAACAATCCGAAGATATTCCGCCTCGCATTCGTTATAATATAATCAAAACACTTGATGATGCCATTGCGGAAAATTCAAAAGGTTTGATTATATATGTAAACAATACCGAAGCAATTAAGCCGATTCGCGAAGCTTTAATGAAGGAACATTTCGGAACAAATAAAGTTTACATAAAACCGGAGCTTGATGATTGGGATGTCCGGATAGAACTCAAAAACGGGTATACCTTGGCAGACGGAACGGCGATTTCAAATATCCGCGCAATTAACGGCGTTACTTTGGTAAAGGAGATTTAGTATGTTGAAATTAAACAAATTTTCCATCTTAAATATATTAGCGGCAACATTTTCATCCTTTTGGAATTTTTTAGGGCAGTGGAAAGTTACCGGATATTATGCCGTTGTTTTAACAGTATTGACATCCGTCATCGGAAATTGGTCATACTCTTGCGGAAGTTTGGACAACTTTTGGTGGTGCCATGAAATTACAAAAAATCCATATAAAGGTTTTGCCGTAATGCTGTTTTATTTTGCGGCATTTATCGGTCTGATTTTTGCGTTTATGTATGATTTATATGCTGTTTCATATAAAAATAACTATTTCTCCGCCCGAAATATTTTTTCTTTTTCCCGCCCGAAAACAAAATTTGTGTTGAGCGGAATTTTCTTCTTTTTCGGAATGATTTTTTCTTTCATTATCAGTTTATGGTTCATCAACTCTCCTGCAAATCCGGATTGGCATATTGAGGCACTCAAATTCTTATTTGTATTTTCAACGGGTGTAATGTTTTTAATATCCCTAAAACTTTCTGCGCTTATAGGCGGATTTTTGCAGGAAAATAAATATCCGAAAATTTTAGCATTACTTAAGCAAACATCAGGAAAAGGATATATTGTTTTAATATGTTTCTGCCTTGTTTTATTTTTAATGATGATGTTATTTGTTAATTTTTCATTTGTTATCAAATACTTCACTCTCAAATATCCTTTATTTATCGTTGCTGTATGCGGTGAGTTTGTCGGCAATTACATTAAACTGATACTCGCCGGTATTTTTGCAGCTTTTTGCTGCGCGCAATACAAAATTTTAGACACCGTATCAAATCCGAAAACAGAAAATCAGGCTGCAGAAAACAATGTTGCTGAAATAATTAAGGCAAAGCCGGCAGAAGCAAACAAGAAAAAGCGTTCTGTCAACAAGAAAACGTCACAAAAAACAAAAAGAAAAACAACTGTCCGTAAAAAACAAGATTGAAATCAGCATATATTTCGGACTTTACAATTTTTATTACTTCTGTTAAAATCAACTCCGGAGTGTGAGATAAGTACACTTCAGGGCGTAGCAACCCTTTATTCTATCGGTCGCATTTATTGCGATTTGTTGGTGTTTACCGACTTCGTTCTTTTTTGTGGAGCGGATGTCGGTGTAATAAGGCTCTTATAAAAAGCGCGAAAACGCCGAGCCGGTTGATAGAATACGGTTTGCTAACATCCGCCCGTCTTTTTGAAGCGGGTTTTTTTGTTAACTTTTTTTAATTTAATGAAAGGATGTTTGAAATGAAACGTTTTGGATTTTTAGGACTTATATTTTCTTTAATTTTTGTTTTGGTAAATAAAGCAAGAGCCGAAACATGGAACTGCGGGCCGGCAACCGACGGGGTATACAGTGACAGCGTGAAATGCACCTATGATGAGGCAACAAAAACTTTAACAATTTCCGGCGAGGGAGAAATGGGTGATTATCCTTATGCTAGTGTGAATGGAAAAGACGGATCTACTGCCCCATGGTTTGGTAAAGATATCGTTCATGCAGTTGTGGAAGGCAATGTAACCAGTATCGGAGCCAGAACTTTTAAGAATGCTCGTAATTTGCAAGATATTGAAGGCACAGAAAATATAGTTTCTGTCGGAGATACTGCCTTTTATGGAGCCGCTTCTTTGATAAGCATAGATTTACCTAATGTGCAGGAAATAGGTGGTATCGCTTTTTATGGAACAAGTAGCCTGGAATATGTCGGTATTCCGGATGGCGTTATCTATGGTCCGGATACGGTTGCAGCCAGTAATAGAGAGACTTTTGGTGGTTCAAAATTATCAAACTGCCGAAAAACCGGAGAATGCGGAAGTTGCGGAGAAAAATTTGTGCAAGCGGGAGTTGGGTGTGTAAGTAGTTGTTATACAGGATATACTTCATATTATGGGTTTTGCACGCGCAAACGCTATACCTTACCGGAAGCTGATGCGGCGACAAGTAATGATAACGAAAATATGATTGAATGGATTTTTGAATAAAGAGTCATTATCGGGATTGCAAGGCAATAACCGATAATCTCCGCAATTTAATATTTCACTGTCATCTTGAGGGGTTGAGCGATAAGCGAAATCCCCGTAAAGATCTTTTTAAAGCAAGAAAGTGTTTGTTGTTATGCAGTGCGTAACAATAAACTCCGTTCCTGAAACGTGAGATCTTTACACCCACTCGCTATCGCTCGGGGTTCAAGATGACTGCGGATATTTTTTTACTCAAAAATCCACTCAATCATATTTTCGTTGTCATTTGAGGTTAATTCATCTGCTTCCGGAATGGTGTAACGTATTTTAATTCTGGCACACACATCTTTATTGGTAGCATACCACCCTTCGTCACATTCTATTGCACTTCCGTCGGTCGGGCGATTATTACACAAACCGCCGGTCCAATAATATTTTGCACTGTTGCACTGATTTTCCCCGGCTAATGACATCCTGTCGCTGACATCGGCTGTATGATATTCTCCGTTAATTTTGTATGTGATTATGTAATTTTTGAGCAAATCTGATACTTTATCGCAATTATCTCCGCGACAAATGATGTTTTTATCTTGTATTTGCCCAAGCCCTCCCAAACTATTCGGTCCACCAAACGATAAAATAGAATCCGGAACAATAATTTCAACAAGAGAAGAGCTTGCCAAGGCATAATTTGAAATTCTTTCCACAGAGTCGGGAAGTTCCAGCTTTTGCAAGTGATTACCTTCAAATCCACCGAGAATATTCTTAACGGAATCACTTAATTTCAATTCCGTAATCGGAGAAAAATAAGTCAGATTGGTGTTTATAGTCGTTAAACCTTCTATTTCCACCGAAGTTATCTGTGAAAGTTTATCGCTCCATGGTTGCGAATAATGACCATAGGTCAGTGTAGCACCGGTTCCGGTAACCTTGAAATGCCCGCTGTCATCAAGAGTTGCCGTGCAATCATCTCCGCATGGCCATGTGCCGATAATTTTTGCTTTCGCATTTAGTGATAAAAGAATAAAAAAGCAAATTAAGCTAACTTTTTTCATTACAAACATCCTTTCATTAAAGTTAAAAAAATTAATAAAAAAGCCACCTTAAATGGTGGGCGGATGTTAGCAAACCGTGAAAAAATCAAATCGGCTCGGCGATTTCGTGCTTTAAGCCTTATAACACCGACATCCGCACATCAATACATGCGAAATCGGCATACATATCGTCATAAAACGACAGATTTTTTCAAAGGGTTGCTACGCCCTAAAGTAGGTTTTTTACATACTTCGTCAAAAGGTTATCAAAAAAGTTTATGTTTGTAAAGATTTTAATTCCGTAACTTAAAATGCAGCAAAACAGGCGGTGTTTTTTGCCACCGCCTTAAAAATTCTTTTAGTTTGCACTGCTCATTTGTTTGGAATTAACAAATTCAATTTCGGCAACATCTAAAGATGTAACATTTCCGTCTTTATCAACAGTTGCCGTAATAATAACTTCCATGTTCGGAGTAAAGTTTTGTCCTTGCATAAGGGAATCATCAATTTCAACATCAATATTACCGGAAGCATCAGTAAAAATATACATTTCATCACCCAAATTTTGGGTTAGAGTTCCTTGCATATAGACAACCGAGTCTTCAGGTAAATTTTGGGCATCTGCGGCATGAGTTACCGGTTTGCTGATAGTTTTGCCGCTCCCCGCATTGGCGGAAAAACCTAAAAACAAGGCGGCAACCAACGATAAAGTCCACATAATTTTACTTTTCATTTTTAATCTCCTAAAATATTAAAGCAAGGAGAAATATATGCCGCAAAAACAAAATTTCAATTATTGCAAATTCATTTTTTTACGGCTCGGTCTCGCGATTTCTTCATTTATATGATGCTCTTTATTGTATTTTATCCGCATTTTATCAAACAAAACTTTTTGTTTGCCATCCAAAATTTCACGAATTTGCTTGTTGTTATTTTCGGTAAGAGCCAGCATTTCATATTGCAGCGTTTCTATTTGCATTTGCAAAATGTTCATTTGCTCTTTTGTTTTTTGATTTATGGTATTAATTTTTTCGCTTTGAAACGGGTTCAACTTTAATTCTTTTTCCCAATTAATTTCCATATATTCTTTGGGGTATGCCGCTTCGTCATCAAGAGATTTTGCCTGTGCGGAAAATGCAAATAAAACAAGATAAAAAGCAAAAAAATAAAATTTCATGACAAACTCCTTTGATATATGATATCGCATAGTTTAATACATATTTTTTTCAGTGCAAACAAAAATATTGCATAACGGCTTCCAAATGTTATAATCGCCAAAAAAGAAACGGAGATAAGATGAAAATTTTTTACTGCGGTGATGTTGTCGCCAGATCCGGGCGAGAAGTTGTGTATAATAATATGCAACGCCTGAAAGATGAATATAAAATTGATGTGATGATGGTTAATGTTGAAAATGCCGCTCACGGTTTTGGTGTGACTCCGGGTATGTGCCGAGAATTTTTTGCCAAAGGAGCAGATATTTTGCTCACGGGTAATCATTTTTTAAATCAGCGCGATATTATCCCGTATTTAGATGATTGTAAAAATATAATACGGCCATTGAATATTCCGACCGATAATGCCGGCCGCGGGTTTTTGTGTTATGAATTGGCAGACGGAAGAAAGATAGCGGTTATTCAGGTTCTCGGCCGCTTATATATGGAAGCTGTTGATTGTCCGGTTCAGGCAATAGATAAAATTTTGCAGCAATACGCTTTGGGAAAAAATTGCTCCGCCGTATTTGTGGATATTCATGCCGAAGCAACATCAGAAAAATTGTCTTTGGGATATTATTTGGACGGTAAAGTTTCATGTGTTGCCGGCACACATACTCACGTTCCGACGGCAGATGCGAGAGTTTTACCGAAAGGAACGGCTTATATTACAGATGTGGGAATGTGCGGAGATTATAACTCTGTTCTCGGGTTTATGCCTGAAGCTCCGATAAATCGTTTGCGCCGTCACTACGTTGCCGACAGACTTATACCGGCAACGGGAGAGGGAACGCTATACGGAATTTTAGTGGAAACAAATGATAAAACCGGTTTAGCCGAAAAAATTACTCAAATTGTTGCAAAATAAGGATTTGTTATGCAGATAAGCGCAAAATATCAAGCTGTTTTGGAAATATTGGAAAAAATTTTTCAAGACCAATATCCGGCAGACAACATCATAAAAGAATATCTCAGAAACCGTAAATATATAGGTTCTAAAGACCGCAAATTTATCACCGAAACCGTTTGGGATATTATTCGCCATCGGAGCAGATTGGAGTTTGACTGCGGATTTTACGGACAAAACAAGGTTTGCGACACCAGAATGATTTTGCTGTCTTATCTTAAAGATGAAGACTTGGATATTGTTGCCGACGGTTCGCAATACGGAATGGCTTGCGTATCAAAAAAAGAAAAGGAAAAACTGGCGAACTTAAGCCAAGATGTATATCCGGAATATGTTGAAAAAGAATGCCCGAAATGGCTGTATGAAAAAATAAATAATCCGGCATTGGTTGAAAGTTTGAATGACAAAGCTTCGGCTGATATCAGAGCTAATTTTATAAGCAGAGAAGATGCAAAAAACAAATTGCAAAAAGAAGGATTGTTTTTTTCGTTTACACCTTATTCTCCTTATGGTTTGCGTTCCTCGGAAAGGGTTAATCTGCAAAACTGTATAGCCTACCAAAACGGTGAAATAGAGGTGCAGGATGAAGCCTCTCAGCTCGGGGCAATTTTGTGTGATGTTCGCAAAGATACCAAAATTATTGATTATTGCTGCGGAGGAGGCGGCAAAAGTTTGCTTTTGGGAATGTTGTTGAAAAATGACGGCAAAATATATGCTCACGACAAAAATATAAACCGTATGGCAAAACTCGGAGAACGCGCTGACAGATTGGGCATAAAAAATATTCAAATTATCTCTGAACTGAAGCAATCCGACAAATTTGATCGTTTTGTGGTTGATGCACCCTGCTCCGGAAGCGGAACATGGCGACGTTCTCCCGACGCCAAATATCGCCTTACACCAAAGCAATTAAAAGCTATTGAAACCGCTCAAGAAGAAATTTTGGAAACGGCATACAATCACATTACGGATAATGGGCGCATTATATATATGACGTGTTCGGTGCTGCCGGAAGAAAATGAAATGAGAATAGAAAACTTTTTACAAAAACATTCGGATATGACAACCATGAATATGCAAAATTTGTGGGAGAGAAAATTGGAATTGCCGTATCCGTTTACGGAAAACAGATATCTCAAATGCTCACCGCTCAGCACACATACGGACGATTTTTTTGTTTGTGTTCTGATAAAAAAATAATTATCCGATGGTCAGTGACATTTTTTTATCTTGTTTTTCCAAAACAAGCGGAACGTTTTCCCCCAGCAATGCTTGCAGATAAATCAAAGGAGCATACTGAGAATCTTTATCCTGTTGAACATTTTTAATTATGCTCTCATATTTTTCTATTTTAGCGGCGGATAAATCGTAATCAGACGAAACTGTTACACACAAATGTTTATTATTTGCGGAAAATTCAATGTTTCCACCGCGCACACACACATCTGCGGCAATCATTACACAAAGGCAAATATAGCGAGCTATCTCCGAAGCAAATTGCGAAATTTTTACATTTATGGAATAAGATTTGCTCCCGATGGTGGAAACATAATCATTGCACACTTGTAAAACTTCCTCGGCCTTTGTTTGGTATGAAGGAACACCGAAAGCCATACGGAAAAATTTTTGCCGGTATTTAAGAATGTCAACAGCTGTTTGCAAAATATTTTTTGTTTCATCATCAATAACTTCACCTTCGCCGCCTAAAATTTCCAAGCCGTTGGACATTGCTCCTATATTTCCGATTAAATCATGGCTGATACGTGTGCAAACCAGCTCTGTTACTTCCGTTGATGAGTATAACATAGAAATCTCCTTAAAAAGTATAAACGGCGGTATTCATAAATTTTTGGTCTTCGCGTGACATTCTGGTATAATCCAAGTCCTGCAACATCTTATCATAAAGCAGAAGTCTACCGGTTGCCGCCTGTAAAAACGGCTTATTTTCACCCATTCCCCAAATAACTTGTTCCTGATTGTCCGGATAACCGTATTTTTGATTTATTTTTTTCCAAAAATCATAAATTTTGATATTGCGCAAATAATCCGCTTTCGGTCCGCTGCCTCTGATATTTGCCGCTTCTGATTGATAAATAATCTTAAAAACTTTATTTCCGGTAAAATTACTGGTCAGAAAAAAGCTGACTGTTTCTTTGGTTTTAAAATTATCAAATTTTGCTTCATACACATATTGATAGTTATTTTTTTTCGCCAAGCGGGTAACACAAGAAGCCAAACGCTCATAGCCCACAACACCTTGGTTGCGGCACATTTCCTCATACCTCCAGCGAATAAAATTCGGAATTTCATACTTTGCCGAAGTAATCTTGTATCCGCGTTTTGTTAAAGCATCTGCTGCCTGCTTATAACTCATCCTCAGCATTACGCCGGAGATATCAAAAACCGAAGCATTTGAACGCTTTTTGTTTTGATTATTTTGCGCAACATTAGGAGATATTATATCCGCTCCTTTCTGCGTAACTTTATCAACCAGCGAGCCTACCCAAGTTTGGTCATCATCTTTTTTTTCATCAGTAACAGGCTGATTGGCTGTTTCTTCACCCTTCACATATCCGGTAAGGGATGTAGACTGCGTTACATTTGCCGAGTTGTTTTGTTCTTGTTTCACCACAGTTTGAGCTGTTGCCTGCTGAGAATAAAAAACAAAGCAACAAAAACAAGGCAATAAAAATTTATAAAGTTTCAGCACGCTTATTTTCCTTAAAAACACAAAACTTGGCCTGATTTTACATCAATTCTTTTTAAAAAAGGCTTAATAAAACACCACACTTTTTTAATTGCAAAAGAAAAATTATTTGCTATTATGAAGAACAGAGTGTGAAATAAGCGCACTTCAGGGCGTCAGAACCCTTTACAAGTATTAGTCACAAGTTTGTGATTTTTTGAGGTTTAAACCGATAATTCGTTCATTCTGTTTTGAGCGGATGTCGGTGCAATAAGGCTTTTTGCGCGAAAACGCCGAGCCATCTTAATACTTGTATGGTTTCTGAACATCCGCCCACCGATTCAGGTGGCTTTTTTGTAAACTCTTTTGATTTTGAAAGGATGTTTGAAATGAAACATTTGTTATTTATTTTTTGTTTTATCGGTGCCGGTGCTGCTTTTGCCGAAACATGGAACTGCGGACCTGCAACTAATGGTGTATATAGTGACAGCGTTAAATGCACGTATAATGAGATAAGTAAAACTTTAACAATTTCCGGTGAAGGCGAAATGGGGGATTATGTAAAAGATATATACACACCATGGCAAGGAAAAGATATAAGGCACGCCGTGGTTGAAGGTAATGTTACAAGCATTGGAAACAGAGTCTTTCATAATTTACATAATCTTAGTGATGTTTCAGGACTTGAAAATATCACAAAAATCGGAAACTCTGCTTTTGCCTATACTTACAGTTTAAAAAATCTTTTTTTGCCTAATGTGCAGGAAATCGGAAGCAGAGCATTTAAGGGTACCAGATTATTGGAATATATTGAACTTCCGGAAGATGTTGTTTTTTCGGAAGATGAATTTGGTGGGGGAGAAACACCTTTTCAAAATTCAAAAATTCCGAATTGTCATAAAACCGGAGAATGTTGGAGTTGCGGAGAAAAATTCGTGCAAGCGGGAGTTGGTTGTGTTTCTTCGTGTCCTGAAGGATATACTTCATATTACGGGTTTTGCACGCGCACACGTTACACATTGCCGGAAGCAGATGCGGCAACAAGTGATGACAACGAAAACACGATAGAATGGATTTTTGAGTGAAATTTTTTCTTTTGTGACGGTTAATTAATTTATTGTTCATATTTAATTGCTATTGTGGCCATATGATAGATATGAGTGATGAAATATTGTCGCGTATACAAAAAGAATATACCGTCAGCGAAATTTCGGCTGAAATTAAGCGGTTGGTGGAAAATTCTTTTGCTTATGTGCGGGTTAAGGGAGAAATTTTCGGTGCTAAAAGGGCTGATTCCGGACATTGGTATCTGTCCCTTAAGGATGAAAATTCTTTGCTTTCTGCCGTATGTTGGCGCGGAGTTGCCAACAATTTACCGGTAAAAATAGAAGATGGAGTTGAAGTTGTGGCAACCGGAAAAATAACCACTTTTAACGGGCGCTCCTCTTATCAACTTGTTATAGAACATTTGGAAATTGCCGGCGTTGGTGCCTTGCTGAAACTTTTGGAAGAACGCAAGCAAAAATTTTTGGCTGAAGGACTTTTTGATTCTTCTCACAAGCAAAAAATTCCTTATCTCCCAAAAACTATCGGCGTAGTAACAAGCCCCACCGGTGCGGTAATTCGTGATATTATTCACCGTATAACCGACAGATTTCCCTGCAGAATTATTGTTTGGCCCACGGCAGTGCAAGGAGAAGGATCTGCCGAAAAGATTGCTCAAGCAATAAACGGTTTTAACTCTCTTTCCGAGCAATCCGGTTTGCGTCCGGATGTCTTGATTGTTGCCAGAGGAGGAGGAAGTCTGGAAGATTTATGGCCGTTTAACGACGAATTAGTGGTTCGCGCCGTATATAATTCCCAAATTCCGTTGATTTCTGCCGTCGGACACGAAACTGACACAATGCTGATTGATTACGCCGCAGATGTGCGGGCTCCTACTCCTACCGGTGCTGCCGAATTTGCCGTTCCGGTTAAAAATGAACTTTTTAATTCTTTAATCAATATGGATTTGCGGATGAAAACATCTGTTTATCGTTATTTCAGCGAGCGCAAGCAAAGGTTGCAGGATATTAAACGGGGGATACCTTCGCTTGACCAAATAGTGATGGAAAGCAGGCAGAAGCTTGATGAACGGGCAGAAAGACTGAAATTATCTTTTCTAAACTTGGTAAAAGACAAAAAAAATCAGGTGATGTTGTGCAATTTTCGTTCTCAACTGATTCAAAATTTAGTAAAAACAAAAACAGATGCATTACAAAATCTGGGTTTGCGGATGGAAAGCGTTTCGGTGGAATCTGTTCTGAAACGTGGATTTTCTTGGGTTAAAGACCATAAAAACAAAACAGTTTACAACTCAGAGCAGGCAAAAAAATCGGGAACATTAAAAATTCAATTTGCTGATGACTGTATAACCGTAAAAATTGATGGTGAAAACAGGACACGGCAACTGGATTTATTTTCTTAAGGGATAAAAAATGACTACGCTTAATATCATTCTTCTTTCGCTATTGCAGGGAATTACCGAATTTTTACCGGTCAGCTCTTCCGGCCATTTAATTTTGTTTTCAAAATTGACCGATTTTCCGGATCAGGGCAATGCAATGGATGTTGCTTTGCATATCGGTTCTGTTTTGGCTGTTATTATTTATTTTGCCGAAGACATTATTAAAATCGGCAAAAGTTTATGGAAAAACAAACTGAAACCTGTTTTCAGTGATGAAGGGACAAAGTTATTTTATCTTTTGATAATAGCAACCATACCGGCGCTTTTTGTCGGTGCATTACTTAAATTTCACGGACTTGAATTTTTGCGCAATACAAAACTTATCGGATGGAATTTAATCATTTTCGGCATTTTATTATGGATTTTTGACCACTTTTCACTAACTGTTCTTAAAATAAAAAATTTAAGAATTAAGGATGCGCTTCTTATCGGTTTTGCACAGTGTATAGCTCTTTTTCCGGGAACAAGCCGTTCCGGAACAACAATCACAATGTGCAGATTTTTAGGTATGGAACGACGTGAAGCCGCAAAATTTTCCATGCTGTTAGCCATTCCCGTTATTTTGTGTGCCGGTATTTTAACTTGTGTAGAAATTTGGAAAAACGAAGGTTTGCAATCGCTGCTGACTTACTATGATGCAGTTACTTACTCTTTTTTGTTTTCTGTTATGGCAATCTATATTTTAATGATTTGGCTGAAAAAATGGAGTTTTTTACCATTTGTAATTTATCGTATTTTTCTCGGAACACTGTTACTCTTAAACGATTACGGAATTTGGGAAATAAAATTTTAAATCCTTTAATTTTGATTGCATAATTTAATTTATGATTTGCATTAATTATTTAATATCTTATAATAGCAAATAATAGCAAAAAATTTTATTGTTTTTATGGGATTAAAAGTAATGATAGGTAAGCTTTCTAATATGCGTAACAGCATTTTTACAAAATTAATTTTAACCGTTACGGCCTTGAGTTTTGTTTCTTTATTCGGTGTTTCCGGCTATATTACAACCGCAAACAACAATAAAACGGTTATAAAAGTTGATAATGTTGAAATAAGCCAAAGTGAGTTCAATTTTGCGTTGCAAAGAGAATTGGCTAAATTACGCGCAATTCTCGGTGCAAATATTGATTCCGAAGATAATAATATTAAAAACGAATTGGCTAACGAGTTGTTAAAATCAAAACTCAACGGTGCTATTATTGATAACACTATGAATAAATTCGGCATTGATTTCAGTGAAAACTTGGTTCGTAACGTTATTTTGCTTAATCCGCAATTTTCCGATAACGGGAAATTTGATAAAGAAGCATTCAAATGGTATTTGCAAAAAACCGGAATGAGTGAAAGAGAATTTGTTACTGAAATTAAGAGAAATTTGGCTCGTAAAGTTATTTTAGAATCTCAGGTTGCCGGTGCTAAAGTTCCGCAAATTGAAATAAATCAAATGAAAAAAGTTGCCGGACAACGCCGTATTTTCAAGTATATTGACATCAAAAAAGACGAAGCAAAAATTGATCGTCAGCCTTCTGAGGAGGAATTGAATCAATATTATGACGATTTCAGTGAAGAATTTACCGTTCCGGAAAAAAGAGATATTACCATGTTATATGTTTCTCTTGATGATATTGCCGCAAATACTCAAATCAGTGATGAAGAAATTGAAGCTTATTACAAAGAACATATTGATGAATTTGAACAACCGGAACAGCGCAGTGTTCAACAAATGCTTTTCACATCCAAAGAGCAGGCAGATGAGGCTTATTCCATGCTTCAAAACGGTGAAGAATTTGCAGATGTTGCCGCAAAATTTGAACAAAAAGATATTGACCTCGGGCTTGTTTCTGCAGACCAATTAATGTCTGATTTGTCAGAACAGGTATTTTCAATGGAAAACGGTTCTTTTTCCGAACCTATAGAAATTAATGAAGAATGGCAAATTGTTAAAGTTTTATCGGTAAAACCGGCAAGTAAAACGGACAGACAAATTGCAAACCAACAGATTGTTGCTAATCTTAAAGAAGAAAAAGCCTATGACGGAAGTTATGAAATTGTTTCCGATATAGAAGATAAATTGGGAGCAGAAACTTCTTTGGAGAGTATTGCCGAAAGTTATAATATTCCTTTGATAGATGTTAAAGGTGTTACTGAGGACGGAACATCCGAGAGTAAAAATTTAAATGTTGCACAATTATTAGGCAACGGTGATATTATTGATGCAATATTCTCATACAGCGAAGGTGAAACAAGTCAAACGGTTGAAGATGATATGGGTATTGTTGTTGTTAAAATCAATAAAATAAATGAATCCCATGTTGCTCCGAAAGAACAAGTCAGCGACAAAATCAAACAAATATGGATTGAAAACGAAAAATCATCTATTGTCCAAGAGCTTGTTGACAATATTGAACATGACTTGGATGCCGGAGACACAATCAATGATGTGGCAAATCGTTACGGATTGGCTTTGAAAAAAACCATGCCTATATCTCGCGGCGAAAATTTTGATAATCTGCAAACATCAGATATTTTATCCCTGTTTGCACAACCTAAAAACGAAAAGTTGGTGATTAAAAACGGTGATGATTTTGTGGTTGCTTTAACTTCAGATATTTATGATGATTCTTCTTCATTAAAAGAGTCCGATATAAATACTCTTACCGAAAATCTTAAGGCCAATGCGGCAGAAATAATGTCTGATGCTTTGCTTAAAAATTTTGCCGAAAGTTACAAGGTGGAAGTTAATTATAATCGTGCAGGATTAACAGATTAATGAAAATTGTTTTTATGGGGACGCCGGATTTTTCCGTTCCGGCTTTGCAGCGGTTAACACAAGAACATGATGTTGTTTGCGTATATACTCGTGAACCGAAAGTAGCCGGACGAGGAAATTTATTGTCAAAAACACCGGTTCACTTGTTTGCCGAACAATCAGGGATTGAGGTAAGAACACCAAAAACGCTGAAAAATATTGATGAGCAAAAAAAATTTGCTGATTTAAATGCCGATATTGCCGTAGTTGCGGCATACGGACTTATTTTACCAAAAGAAATTCTTGAAGCTTTCCCTTTCGGATGTGTTAATATTCATGCTTCCTTACTACCGCGTTGGCGCGGTGCCGCTCCAATTCAAAGAGCAATAGAAGCCGGTGATAAAGAAAGCGGCGTTACGGTTATGCAAATGGCCGAAGGACTTGATACCGGAGATATGTTGGCAAAAACGGTTGTTGAAATAAAACAAGACACTACCGGTGAACTTTTGCACGATAAACTTTCTTTAGCCGGAGCTGATTTAATATCAAAAGTTTTAGCCGATATCAAAAAATATCCGCCGATTAAACAAGACGATTCTTTATCTTGTTACGCACAAAAAATTGATAAGTCGGAATGTAAAATAAACTTTGCCGCTTCTTCTTATGATTTATGCAATAAAATAAGAGCTTTTAACCCCTATCCGGCAGTTTATTTTGAATACAACAAAGAAAGATTTAAAATTTTATATGCTATAGAAAGCTCAAAAAAACTTGCCGTAGGACAAATTATGCAAGAAGATGATAAATTATTTATCGGTTGTGAAAACGGCTCATTAGAGGTTAAAAAAATGCAACGACAAGGCAAAAAAGCCATGGATACAGAAGAACTGTTAAAAGGTTTTTCTTTTGAATCCGGTTATATTATTGCCTAATTATAAAATATTTTTACATTATTTCCGCTTGCCATACAATCAGCGCCGGAATTTATTTCCGTTTTTTTAGCTCCGGCCGGATTTGATTTTGTTATAAAGCATGTCGGTCCGTCAAGCCCGTTAAACTCAAGAAAAAAACCACCCTCTCCGTCTTCTTTTACATCCCAAACCATACCTCTGAAACCATCATACATTATTGCCGATTTATTTATTCCGCCATAATTTCCGAAATAGGTTGTTTGAATTTCGGCAACAACTTCACCTAAATCCTGCTGAAATTTCATTCGTGAAAAAGCCTGCTGCCCTTGATTTATGGCTTCATAACCTTCTGTTGTAAGCTCACCTTGAATTCCCATCGCTCCAATGGTATCAGCCATTTGTGATTTTGCCGAAAAAGAAAAAAACAAAACAAATACAAAAAATAAATTTTTTAACATTTCAAGTCCCCCTCATATATTTAAGGCTATAACATAATTCAAAATAAAACAAGCCGTTTTTAAGTATTATTATTCTTCTCCGCACAAAGCAAGGCTATTCCACTCAAACCGGCATTATTTTCAAACTTTGCCGATAATATTTTCGGAGGAATACCAATACACTTATTTTTTATATCTTCATTAATTTTTTGATAATCAATAAGTTTTGCCAGACTACCGGTCATAACAATAGTTTCGGTATCAAATAAATTACTCAAAACAACCAAAGAACCAACCAGATTATCATACCATTCTTTCATTACATTTTTTGCTTTTTCATTATTATTTTCGGCCATTTTTTTTATAACAAAACAATCTTGTTCATTAACACCGTTTTTTTGTGCTATTTTTATAAAATCTTTTCCGCTTATAGGAAAAGAAACTTCTCCGGCGGCTCCGTTTTTGCCTTTAAGCAGTTTATTATCACAAATTATTCCACACCCTACACCTGTCCCGATGGCTAAAATTATGGCATTATTATTTTTCTTTGCCGCTCCTATTTTATATTCGCACCATGCAGCTGCATTTGCATCATTTTCTATAACGAACGGAACATTTTTTAATGATTTAAAATCTATTTTTTCATACCCTTCCGGCAAATTAAGAGGCTTTGAAACCACTTTACCGTCATTTACTATACCGGCAGTGCAAACAGCTAATCCGTCAAATTCATACTCATTTACGGCTTTTTTTAATAAATCGGTTATTTTATCGGCAGAATCAGGAGTTTTTACTTTGGTTATTTCAGATAACAAACAACCTTTTTCATTCATTAATCCATATGCTATTTTTGTTCCGCCTATATCAAAAGCAAGTATATTCATACATCACCTCTTCTTTTACCGGAATTTAGCACAAATTTATTATAAAAACATTAAATTCTTTTATACTCAAAGAATACCGGTTTTCTACCTTCTCTTATTGCTTTTCTTTGATATTTTGTTTCACACCAATCAGCCGGAGGATTGCGCCAATCGTCAGATGTTTTTGCCGTCCATACAAAATATTCATTATTGCGCATTTGCTCCAATGTCCAGCGCTTATATACATAATGATCAGTTGCTACTTGCAAAATACCGTCTTTTTTAATTATGCGCGCCAATTCTTTTATATTTCTTTCATTAATAAATCTTCTTCCCGAATGTTTAGTTTTAGGCCACGGATCAGGAAAAAGTAAAAAAACCTTATCAAAAGAATTATCAGGTATTAAGGAGAACATGAGCCTGACATCATCATCATAAATTCTGATATTGTCTGTTCTGTCGTTGCTTATACAAATTTTATGAGACAATATTTCATCATTTCCGTCTTTTATTCCCGTTATCAGCGATAGGAGATTAGCTACTCCGTTTTTATAAACCTCAACACCTATAAACCCTGTATCCGGATTTTTTTTAGCTAATTCCGCTATATGTTCACCGTCACCAAAACCGATTTCCAAATAATATTTATTTTTCTTTTCCGGAAAATATTGTTCAATTTTTTTATCCTTTTCAGGCTTAAATAAAACATCAGGCAAAAAGTTATCTAAAAGATAACTCTTTGCCTTTCTGATTGTTCTGCCTTTTCTTCTTCCGAAAAATTTTATTTTTTCTGCAATATCAGTCATCACTTTGCATAGGAAAAGCACTGCTTGATTTTGACAAAGAAACCGTTAAATCAAAAATTTGACCGGCAATTTTTCTGTTTGGAATCTTGTAATAAGCGCGAACCAACTCTAAAGTTTCTTTTCTGCTCATAGGGTCATCATCAAAAGAATAACTTCTTTCTTCAACCATATTAACATGGGTATTAAGCATTCTCGGACTGTTATTAATAACTTGTGCATCCATATCTTCAAAAAAGAAATCCATAGAAACATCTAAAACTCTGCTTATATCCCACAATCGGCTTGCACCAACTCTGTTCATTCCTTTTTCGTATTTTTGTATTTGCTGGAAAGTAAGACCGAGCATTTTTGCTAACTGTTGCTGAGTAATTTTCAAAACAGTTCTGCGTAATCTTATTCTGTTTCCAACATGAACATCTACCGGATTAGGCTCGTTATTAGCCATTCTTCCTCTTAAAGATTTTCTTTCAACCATTTTATTTTACCTCTCTTTGTTACACGTATTAATATACATTAAATTTTTGCTTTATGTCAACAGATTTAAGAATTCATGTTTTGAAAAAAGTCTTGATTATCCTTTGTTTGTCTCAGTTTATCAAGCAAAAATTCCATACCGTCCGTCATACCCATTTGCATTAATATACGACGCAAAACCCACATTTTTGAAAGTGTATTTTTATCAACCAATAATTCTTCTTTTCTTGTTCCTGAACGAGTTATATCAATAGTCGGGAATAAGCGTTTATCTGTCAATTTTCTATCAAGTATTATTTCAGAATTACCGGTTCCTTTAAATTCTTCAAAAATAACTTCGTCCATACGGGATCCGGTGTCAATCAATGCGGTAGCGATAATTGTTAAAGAACCCCCTTCTTCAACATTTCTGGCGGCACCGAGTAATCTTTTAGGACGCTGCAATGCGTTTGCGTCAACACCGCCGGTTAAAACTTTTCCGGAAGAAGGAACAACAGCATTATAAGCTCTTCCCAAACGAGTGATGGAATCAAGCAAAATAACAACATCTTTTTTGTTTTCTACCAATCGTTTTGCTTTTTCAATACACATTTCAGCCACCTGAACATGGCGGGTTGCAGGTTCATCAAAAGTAGAAGATATAACTTCACCTTTAACAGAACGAGTCATATCCGTAACTTCTTCAGGACGCTCATCTATAAGCAATACCATAAGATATACTTCCGGATGATTGGTTGATATTGCATGAGCAATATTTTGCAGCATAACCGTTTTACCCGTGCGCGGGGGAGCAACTATCAAACCGCGTTGTCCTTTACCTTGAGGAGAAATAAGATCTATAACTCTGGTTGTATAATCTTTTTCACCGCAAATTATATCAAAATTCAATTTTTCCGTCGGGTAAAGAGGAGTTAAATTATCAAAATTAACTCTCAATTTTGATTTTTCCGGATCATCAAAATTTATAGTATTTATTTTTGTCAGAGCAAAATAACGTTCATTATCTTTAGGAGCTCTTATTTCACCTTCTACGGTATCACCGGTTCTCAATCCGTATTTTTTAACATGTTGCGGAGATACATATATATCATCAGCGCTGGCCAAATAGTTTGATTGTGATGAACGTAAAAATCCGAATCCGTCTTGCAAAACTTCAATAACACCATCACCGTTTATAACAGTATCATCTTCTGAAAGTTTTTTCATTATTGCAAATATTAAGTCCTGAACACGCATGGAAGATGCGTCTTCTACACCTAAATCTTCAGCCTGAGTCAATAACTCGGTAGGAGATTTGTCCTTCAATTCTTTTAAATGCATATCAGCCTTTTATTTTATGATTAGATTATTAAGATATAAACATTAATGTTTATGATGGATTTATATATAATAAAGATTTTAATGTCAATAATTATTAACAAAAAAAATTCACATTATATATTTTAAATATTTTTTTTAGTTATTGTTTATCCTTGTTCATATTGTGCATAATTTGTTATGCACAGGTTTATATACAAGCCGTTTATTTTTATTTATTAATATTTAGTTAATATTTCAAAAGGTTAATAAATTATTAACAAAATTATAAACATGTCTGTATAAATTTTTTTAATGTTAATAAGTTATTTTAAGATTTTTACAAAATGTATATAGTTTGTTAAAAATTTCAAGGTGTCTCTATTTATGCACAGATTTTATGTTGTCTGTTGATAACATTTATAACTTTTTGTTTTGAGAGAAAAAAATGAAAATTATTGCCATTACCGGTTCTATAGGATGTGGAAAAACGTTTATAGCAAATATACTAAAAAGTATGGGATATGATATTTTTGATGCCGATAAAACGGTTAAATACTTTTATTATAATAAAAAGTTTATTAACATTATAAAGCATAAATTTCCGGAAAGTTTTGATGAAAAAGGTGTTTTTGTAAAAAGAAAATTGCGCAATATTGTTTTCGGAAATAAAAATAAACTGAAAGAACTTGAAAATTTAATACATCCGTTACTTAAAGATAATTTGAAGAAAAAAATCAGAAAAAAATGCAAAACATCTGATTTTTTATTTTTAGATGCAGCTTTGCTTTATGAAATGAATTGGGATATTTATTGTGATTATGTTATATTGGCTGATGTTGATAAAAATATCCAAAAACAGAGAGTAATTAAAAGAGATAACATAACTGAAGAAGATTTTAAAAAAATATATGAATTGCAAATAAATAATGATTTAAAAAAGAATATGGTTGATGTTATTATAAACACCGGCTATTCTGAAGGAATAATAAAATTAAAACTCATTGATTTTTTGAAAGACATTAGCTGATGCGCGAAATTTGTTTTGATACGGAAACAACCGGGATTTATCCGGAAAATGGTGACAGACTTGTGGAAATAGGTGCTGTTGAGCTGATAAATCACTTACCTACGGGAAAAATTTTTCATAAATATATAAATCCTCAAAGAGATGTACCGGAAGAAGTTGTTAAAATTCACGGACTTACGAATGAATTTTTGGCAGATAAACCTGTTTTTGCCGATATTGCACAAGAATGGATAGATTTTATTGGTGAAGACGGAATTTTTGTAGCACATAACGCAGAGTTTGATATGCGTTTTATAAATTTTGAATTGAAAAAACTCGGTTATGAAACCTATGAATGGGACAGAGTTGTTGATACTTTGGCTATAGCAAGAAATCAATTTCCCGGAGCAAGAAACAATTTGGATGCTCTTTGTAAACGATTTAATATTGATAATTCTGCCAGAACTTTTCACGGTGCTTTGCTTGATGCCCAGCTTTTATCAGAAGTTTATTTACAACTGTTGGGTATTGATGAACCGAGTATAAATTTTATGAGTGAGGAAAAAAATAATCAGACAAACGAAAACGTTGTTTTTGATAAAAGCAGAATATTAAAATCCAGAAATTTTTCTTTATCAGCTGAAGAATTGGAGCAACACAAAAATTTTATTGATACAAAAATAAAAGATGCTATTTGGAATAAATAAGGATGATAAGCTATTTAAAATATGTAAAAGAAACTTATTGCAGCAGATTAATGTTGAAAATGTTGGCATTGGGTTTTTCCAGCGGATTTCCTTTTTTGCTCACGTTCGGAACATTAACATATTGGTTTAAAGAGGCCGGTTTAACTTTGGCTCTGATAGGAAGTTTTTCTTTGGTAAAAATACCTTATTCATTAAAATGGTTGTGGTCTCCGATAATAGATAACACAAAACTTCCGATAATATCTTTTTTGGGGAGAAGACGTTCTTGGGCGGTTTTAATTCAGATTTTATTGTTTTTATCCATATTTACAATGTCTTGTTTTAATCCGGCTGAAAAAACATCAGTGATGGCATTTTTGGCGGTTTTTACTGCTTTTTTATCGGCATCACAGGATATTGTTTTGGATGCATACAGAGTTGAATGTTTTGAAAATGAACCGCAAAAGCAGGCATCAGGTGTTGCTGTTTTTGTTTTAGGATATCGCTTAGGTTTGATTTATTCCGGAGCCGGCGCTCTTTATGCAGCTTCTTTTTACGGGTGGAATACGGCATATAAAATTATGGCTTGCGGTATTTTTATAGGACTTGCCGCCATTATTTTTTCATCGGAAGCGGTTGCTTACGAATATAAAAAGAAAAAGACAGAATTAAAAGAATTTTTTTATACATCTGTTGTTGATCCGTTTAAGGATTTTATGAAACATGAAAACTGGATATGGATACTTTTTCTTATTTTTACATATCATTTAAGTAATGCTTATTTTAATCCGGTAATAAATCCTTTTTATGATGATATGGGATTTACAAAAATTGAGGTTGCCAATGTGATGAAACTTTACGGAATGATTGCCGCAATCAGCGGCGGTATTGTCGGAGGTTTGATTATTAATAAAATAGGATTAAGAAAAGGGTTACTTTATTTTGTTATTTTACAGTGTTTTTCTACCATGCTTTTTTCGGTTCAGGCAATTTACGGACATAATATACCGTTGTTTATTGTAGTTGTTACGGTTGAAAATTTTATTTCCGGATTGGCAACAACTGCTTTAGTGGCATATATTTCTTCATTGTGTAATAAATTATATACTGCAACTCAATATTCACTGCTTTCTTCGGTAATGAGTGTTTCCAGAGATGTTTATTGCGCCAGCAGCGGCATTGTTGCACAAGCTGTCGGCTGGAAATGGTTTTTTATAATAAGCGGTTTATTAAGCTTTGCCAGTATACCTTGTATAATAATAGTTTTGTTTTATTCCAAAAAGGATAAAAAATAATTGTAAAAAATAAAAATGTAATATATCATACAAGTTAGTTTATTTTTTTTAGAGAAAGCATAAAAATGATTGATGATGAAAAAATAAATCCTGATAATCATCAAAAAAACGAAAATAAAGATTCGTCGGTTGACGATATATTGTCAAACAGTTATTCATGGCAAGCAATATCAAAACAAATTGATGCCGGTGAAAAAATATCAAAAGATATAGTTTTTACCGGAAAAATATTACAAGGCGGCAATTTCAGCGGCGAAAATTTTGCCAATGCCGATTTTAGCGGAAGTAACCTTCAAGAAGTAAACTTAACTAAAGCAAACCTTAAAAATGTAAATTTTACCGGTGCCGATTTAAGCGGAGCCGATTTGAGTGAGGCAGTATTAGACGGAGCAGTATTTACCGGCGCAAAATTAATCGGAACTAATTTTACCGGCGCAAAAATGAAAAATGTGCGCCTTATTGATGCAGATATACAAGACGCAATTTTGTTGGGAATAGATATTGATGACATATCTCTTGCCGATTTGCAGGAACTTATAGAGTATCTGGCAGCCTATTATCCGCACAAACTGAATTTAAGCCGCATAAACTTAACAATGCTTGATTTAAAGCGAATAGATTTAACAAATGTTAATTTAAAAGGGGTGGACTTTACCGGTTGTGATTTTACCGGTGTTAATATTTATGAACTTGATTTGAGTGAGTGCATAATATCTCCGGCGCAAATTGAACAGGCAATAGGTCATAAACCGACACCGCTTGAGCTGCAAAAAATTTTAGCTCCTAAAAAACAAAAACCTAAACGTAAAATGAAAGGAATTGATTTTTCTGAATTTTTCCATAGCCGCGGAGGATTTGACTGGGATACAACCAAAGGAGGAACTGATTTTAAAACCATGTTTAAAAAAGGAAAAGAAATAATAGACAGTTTTAAACGTGAAGATTCTGATAAAAGAATAATGGAAAAATTTAATGAAAAACATTCTCAAAAAACAAATGAAGAGCCTCAGGAAAGTAATGTTGATGATTTGCGAAAAGTAATAGAAAAGCGCAAACAGGAATTTTTAGATCAAAAAATGAAAGAAACTAAAGAAGAAAAACAGCATCATCAACCGATAAATCAAAATACAAGGGGCGGGGGATACGAGAGATAAAATGGAAGAAACACTTTTTTCCTCTAATATTAAACGTCCTTTAGCCGACAGGCTTCGTCCGACGAAACTTGGTGATGTTGTCGGACAAGACCATATTGTCGGCAAAGATGCTCCTTTAGGAAGAATGTTGGAATCCGGTAAAATAACATCATTTATTTTATGGGGACCTCCGGGGTGCGGTAAAACAACAATAGCCAGACTTATGGCTGAACACACAAATCTTTACTTTGAACAAATTTCTGCCGTATTTTCCGGTGTTGCTGATTTAAAACGTGTTTTTCAATATGCCGAAGAAAGGCGGAAAAATCAAGGAAAGGGAACACTCTTATTTGTTGATGAAATTCACAGATTTAATAAATCGCAGCAAGACGGTTTTTTGCCTTATGTTGAAAACGGAACCGTTATATTAGTAGGTGCAACCACAGAAAATCCGTCATTTGAACTTAATTCCGCTTTGCTTTCGCGGTGTCAGGTTTTTGTGCTTAATCGTTTAACACCGGATAATTTTGAAGAGCTGTTACAGCGAGCGGAAAAACAAGAAGGACATAAACTTCCGATAGATGATGAAGCCAGAACATTTATCAAAGAAATAGCTGACGGCGATGGCAGATATATATTAAATATTGCCGAAAATATATGGGCATACGCAAAATCCGGCGAAATTTTTAATAAAGAAGACATCATCAAAATAATTCGCTCAAGAGCACCTGTTTATGATAAAGGAAGAGACGGACATTATAATCTTATTTCTGCCGTGCATAAATCTATGCGCGGTTCGGATGTTGATGCTGCGCTTTATTGGGTTTCGCGAATGTTAGTTTCCGGAGAAGATCCGCGTTATATTTTGCGTCGGTTGTTGAGATTTTCAATAGAAGATGTTTCGCTTGCGGACCCGAATGCCGTAAATCAAGCCGTTGCCTGTTGTGAAACTTATGAAAGACTTGGTTCTCCTGAAGGAGATTTGGCGGTTTTACAGTTGACGGCATATTTGGCTACGGCTCCGAAATCAGCAGGTGTATATAAAGCAATGTATGCAGCGTATGATGCGGCAAAAAAGACCGGTTCATTAATGCCGCCGAAGCACATTTTGAATGCTCCCACTAAATTAATGAAAAATTTGGGTTACAGCGACGGATATATTTATGATCAGGATTTGGAAGACGGTTTTTCGGGACAGGATTATTTTCCTGAAGGAATGAGACGGCAAAAATTTTATTATCCGGTAGATCGCGGATTTGAGCGCGAAATCAAAAAACGTATTGAATATTTTGATAATCTTCGCCGCGAAAAACAGGCAAAAATGAAAAAGGATGAAAAATAATGGAACCAATAGTTAAAATCATAATTCTTTATGATGACTTTAAGCGTTTATCTGAAAAACAAAAACAAAGCATTTTGGATAGTGATAGCGAGCAGGTCGGATTTTTAATAAGCATAAAAAATGAAACTTATGAAAAATTAAGCGCCGAAGAAAAGAAAGAATTGGAAGGTTTTAACAGAACGGAATTAGTTCCATTGAAAGTAGAAAGAGTTGCAACAGAAAAGATTTTTGATTTACCTCCGGTTATTGAAATAAAAGAGACTAAGCAAGTATTTAAGGAAAAACATAAAAAAAATTTAAGACCTTATTGTCCGAAAAATATAATAAATAGAAATTTTAATACCAAAAAGAAAGGCGGAAGATAAATGTCCGGTGTGAAAATTACCAAAATAAAACCTGAAGATGACGGAATACGCTTAAATCGTTGGTTTTTGCGTGAATATCCGTCTTTGAGTTTGGGAAGATTGCAAAAACTTTTACGCACAAAACAAATAAAAGTTGACGGTAAAAAAGCTGAAAGTTCAACCAGACTTTGTGCCGGACAAGAACTGAGAATCCCTCCGCTTGATAATGAAAAAGCAAAAAAAACGGATAACGAAGTAAATGCTAAAGATGCCGAATATATTCAGTCAATGATAATTTACAAAGATGAAAGAATTATAGTTCTCAATAAGCCTTCCGGTCTTGCCGTTCAGGGAGGAACAAATACATCTAAACATATTGACGGAATGCTGGAGGCTCTCAAGTTTGAAAAAGAAGAAAAACCTAAACTTGTTCACCGTATAGATAAAGATACCAGCGGTTTGCTTGTGTTGGCACGAGACAGAAAAAATGCCGAAATACTTACAAAGGCTTTCAGAGAACATGGTTTGCAAAAAACATATTTGGCAATAGTGCGCGGATGCCCTAAGCTTTCAGAGGGAGAAATAAAACTACCTCTTGAAAAGATTGATGAAAAAATGCAAGTGGTAAAAGACGGAAAAAAGGCACATACACTATATAAAGTTATAGATACCGCGGGTAAAAAATTTGCACTTATTGAAGCATCACCTTTAACCGGACGCACCCATCAAATAAGAGCACATCTGGAGGCCTTGGGAACACCTATTTTGGGGGATGACAAATATTTTGGTTCGGAAAGACTGCATGTAAAAGAAATTTCGGATAAATTGTATTTACATGCTTACAAAATAGATTTAAGTGATATATATAATAAAAAAACGGTTATCACCGCAAAATTGCCTAAGCATTTTGCCGAGGCATGTGATTTTTTGGGAATGGAGATAAAAAAATGAAAAAATTTTTGATAGTTTTAAGCGTAATAATTATTTTACCGATTGTGGCTTTGATTGCCGCCATATATTTTGTTGATATAAACAATTACAAGCCTGAAATAGAAAAGTTGGTGGCAAAATATGCCAAAGTTGATGCAAAAATAAACGGTGATATGAAAATAGGAATATCACTGAAACCGAGCATAGAAATAGCCGACGTTTCTGTTTCCGACCAAGAAACAAAAAATCCGATTGCACAAATCGGAGCCGCACTGGTGCAATTTTCCATTAAACCGCTCTTGGCAAAAGAATTTGTGGTTGATACCGTTCAAACTGATAATACAAAAATATATTATTCGGCAACGGATTATGCAGAAATCAATAATTTGGATGTGAGCATGGAATCGTATGATTCGCCTATTAATGTTGATATAGATACAGATGTTTCCGGCACAAACATTAAAGCAAAAGGAACAATATCCTCGCTGAAAAAATTAATGGAAAGTAATTTCAGCGAAGTTGAAGCAGATATAGTTGTCAATGCTATGGGTTATACTGTTGACTACAAAGGAAAAATTACTGATTTAGATAAGGATATGAAAGCAACCGGAAACTATAAGGTAGAATATAAAAAGAACGTAATAAACGGTGATGTTTATGTGAGTATGGCAAACAAAATACCTTATGTTAAGCTGAGTGCCAACAGCAATAATATAAACATTGCCGATTTCGGGGAACAGCAGTCTGCAAGCATATCCGGTGCTTTAGTTTCAAAAGCAGATGCTTCCGAGCTGATTAAAAATACACCGGTTCCGTTTGATTATTTGAAAATGGTTAATGCAGATGTTGTCCTGAAAATAAAACAGTTAATTGTAAACAGTGATGTTAAATTGACGGATATTGACAGTGTAATAACGGTTAAAAACGGAGTTTTGAGCGTAAATTTTAAGAATATCGGTGCCGGTTCCGGAAAAATTTCCGGTATGATAGATGCCAATGCCGCAACAAAATCGGCAGCACTTAATTTAAAAGGTAATGATATTATTATCCAACAACTTTATACTCCGATAGCCAGTGCATCTAATCCGTCTTTTTATATAAAAGAAGGCGGAAAAACAAATTTTTTGTTTAATTTGAAATCTTCGGGAAATGATACAGACCACTTAATTTCAAATGCAAGCGGGCAGGTTATTTTGCTTGCGGATTCTTCGGTGATGAAAATTTCCAGTCTTGATAAATTGCGCGGTAATATAATTGTGCAGATTTTAGATAAATTGCAGCTGAAAATAGGTAACAGCGATATGAAATTAAAGTGTGCCGTTATGCGCGGAGATGTTGCCGGCGGAAAAGTTACATACCCGAAAGGAATTGTTGTTGATGCTAAAGACTTTTATTTGGTTGCCGATGGAACTATAAATTTGAACAACGATAAAATTAATTTGAGTTTGCAACCGTTTTCCGGCAATATAACCGATACAAATATTTCTTCTATTTTAGGTTCTTTGCTGAAAATAAACGGCACATTTCAAAATCCTAAAGTTGGTATAAATGAAAAACAAACTGCAACAGCAGTTGTCGGTGCTATTGCCACAGCCGGAATGTATAATGTCGGAGACATGATGCTTTCGGCAGACGGAAGCCCTTGTCATACGGCATTAAAAGGAACGGAATACGCAAATTATTTTCCGGAGGTTAAGGGTGTTAGAAACACTGTTTCCGACCAATACAACAACACCAAAGATGCCGTAAAAAACTTGGGTAAAAATATTAAAAATTTAGGCACGGATACTAAAGACGCCGTAAAAAATCAACTTGGCGGAATGTTAAAAGGTTTGACGGGAAATTAAAATGATTGACTTTAAACAGGCAGAAAAAGAAATAGCGGAAAACCGCGAAGAAGTAATACAGAAATTGGTGGATTTTTCTTTTACGGATACTCTTTTGTTTTGGAGTGATGATACCAAAATAAAAAAAATACAAGAAGAAAAATGGGCGCCGGTTTTGTTTTGGTTCAGCAAAAAATTTAATATTAAGTTGGAAAAAACCGATAAGTTAGACGTTCCGGAGGGGAACCAAAGATATCGCAATGAAATGGAAGCGGTTATGGACAGGCTTCCGATTAAAAAATTAACGGCTTTTTATTTTATTTCCGTTCGTTTAAAATCAACGCTTCTGGCTTTGGCTATGGTAGAAGGACAAATAAGTGCGGAAGAGGCTTTTGAGTTGTCTTATTTGGAAGAAATTCATCAAAATGAAATTTGGGGAACCGAAAGCAAGTCTTTTTATGCCAGAAATCAGGTTAAAAAAGATATTGAAGAAATAGAGGAATACTTAAAAAAATAATGGATGTTTGCTGGAAAATAAGCGGACGTGTTCAACATGTCGGATACCGTCGTTGGGCTATTAATAAAGCCGCACAAATCGGCGGTATTTTCGGATATATTCATAATGATGTATCCGGAGATGTTTTTATTTATGCCCGCGGTGAAGAAAACAGCCTTAATTTATTTAAGTCTTATTGTTTTGTCGGTCCGCTTTTTGCCAGAGTTGACGAGATAACAGAAGCACCTGAAATCAAAAATTATTTTCCGCCGATAAAAAACGGTGAGTTCATTAAAATTTGAAAACAAAAAATCTTTACAAAAAATCTTTTTTTGCTAGAATATTTGCAGAGTGGGATACAAAACCACTTTAGGGCGTAGTAACCCTGAATATACGCAGTCGTTGTTTAACGGCTTTTTGCTGGTATTTGCTTTGAGCGGATGTCAGCTGAATAAGGTTATACCGAATAGGTTGAGCCGTTTGCGTATATACGGTTTACTAACATCCGCCCACCATTTGAGGTGGTTTTTTTAATAGTTTTGAAAAATAACCAAAGAGGATGTTTGTTATGAAGTTTTTTATATTTTTTGTTTTTGTAATGTTTAATTTTCAAACGGCAGAGGCGGTTGAATGCTACGACGGTTATGCCGTTTCGTGCAATGAATGGAAACCGGATATTGAAAATAATTGCGGCACAGGTTGCACTTACAGTTATGATTTGGAAACAGAAACCTTGACCGTTAAGGCAACAGGAGAAAATGCAACAATAAAAGCGGGTGCATTTATGCCGTTTTCCTATCAAACGGATACCAGCAAAAAGACATTTCCGAGTGGAAATGGAGAAATAACCGTTAAAACGGTAGTTATTGACGGTGATTTTAGCGTAGGAGCTTATGCTTTTTTGGGATTGGGTGCAAATATTGTAGGAAAAGAAGGTCAAATACAACTTAACGGAATAGATCGGGAAGTGTTTAAGGGTAATAACATTTCAGGAGATATTATTTTATCCGGAGCTGTAAACTATATGGCAAATTTGTTTAATAATACAACAATATCACCGGAATCCAATATTTATTGTTTGGAAAAAAATGCTGCGGACTGTAAAGATGAAATAATAAATTCTTGTTCTGAGGATAGTTGTAGAACTTATGTTTCTTCGTTGCTGAATATGGGAAATTTTGTTAAAGAAATACCGGTATATAGAACAAGATACACTATACAAGAAGCAGATGAATTGACTTCTGATGACAATGAAAATTGGATTGAGTGGATATTTGAATAAAACAAAAAATCTTTGCAAAAAAATGCTTGATTTTTTATAAAGTTATGATAAAAATTAGCACGAAATCGCAATGGTGCGGTTTCGTAATTACACACGCAGACAGGCGGAAGGCTGAAAAGTTTTTCGCTCCGGTGCCGAAAGGCCGAGTTTCTGCGGAGGTTTAACCGGAAAAAAGAAGGATATATAAATATGACACTTCCTACATTTACTTTGCGTCAGATGGTTGAAGCTGGCGTGCACTTCGGACACCACGCTCGTCGTTGGAATCCGCAAATGGCTCCGTATATTTACGGAAAAAAAGACAATATTCACATTATTGACTTGCAAAAAACATACCCGATGCTTTATAACGCACTTAATGCTGCTCGTGATGTTGCAGCTAACGGCGGTAAGGTTTTGTTTGTTGCTACAAAGCGTCAAGCTCAGGATATTGTTAAAGAAAGCGCTGAAAGATGCGGTCAATACTATGTTAATTATCGTTGGCTCGGCGGTATGTTGACAAACTGGAAAACAGTGTATAAGTCAATCAGCCGTTTGAACAAGCTTAACGAAATGGAAGAAAAAAACGCTTATGAAGGATACACAAAAAAAGAAATTTTGAATCTGAAAAAAAAGAGCGTGAGAAATTGGCTGTAACTTTGGATGGTATCAAAAATATGGGTGGTCAACCGGATATGTTGTTCGTTATTGACACACCGAAAGAATCATTGGCTATTAAGGAAGCAAAAAAGTTGGGTATTCCTGTTGTTGGTATTATTGATACCAATGCAAACCCTAACGAAGTTGATTTTCCTGTTCCGGGCAATGATGACGCCATTCGCGCCATTCAGTTCTATTGTGAATTGATGTCCGGCGCAATTTTGGACGGTATGCAGGCTGAAATAGCTGCTAAAGGTTTAGAAGTATCTGATGCAGAAGAGATTGTTGAAGCCGCATCCGAAACAGCTCCGAAAAAAAGAGGACGCAAAGCAAAAACAGAAACAGCTGAAGAAGCTTCTGCCGAATAAGCTGATTTTGTAGAAAAATAAAAACGGGCGGATTCTTCCGCCCTGCTTAAAAAAACAAGAGTTTTAATCTAAAATAGAGGAAATTTAAAGATGGCAAATATTACAGCCGCTATGGTGAAAGAATTAAGAGAGACAACCGGCGCAGGAATGTTGGATTGTAAAAAAGCTTTGGTTGAAGCTGATGGAAATATGGAACAAGCTGTTGACTGGTTGCGCAAAAAAGGTTTGGCTTCGGCTGCAAAAAAATCCAGCCGTATTGCTGCTGAAGGTTTGGTTGCCGTTGCAATAGACGGAAATAAAGGTGCTGTTGTTGAAGTTAATTCCGAAACAGACTTTGTTGCTAAAAACGAAATTTTCCAAGCTTATGTTGAAGATGCCGCCAAAGTTGCCCTTAAGGCAAACGGTGATGTTGAAGCAATGAAAGAAGTTAAAGGTTCTGACGGCAAAACTTTTGGTGAACGCTTGACGGATATGATTGCAAAAATCGGCGAAAATATGAATTTGCGCCGTGCAAAAGTTATCAGTGTTAACAACGGTTTGGTTTGTTCTTATATTCATAATGCAGTTCGTGAAGGTTTGGGTAAAATCGGTGTATTGGTTGCCTTGGAATCTTCTGCGGATAAAGCAAAATTGGCAGAGTTGGGTAAACATATTGCCATGCATATTGCCGCATCTGCTCCGATTGCTTTGAATATTGAAGGTGTTTCCAAAGAAGCTGTTGAACACGAAAAGAGCATTTTTGCCGAGCAAGCTGCCGCATCGGGAAAACCGGCTAACATTATTGAAAAAATGGTTGAAGGCCGTGTTCGTAAGTTTTATGAAGAAGTTGTTTTGGAAGAACAAGCTTTCATTATGGATCCGGATAAAAAAGTTAAGGCTGTTATTGCCGAAGCCGCAAAAGATGCCGGCACCGATATTAAATTGGTTGAATATGCTTTCTTCAAATTGGGTGACGGTTTGCAAAAGAAAGAGGAAGATTTTGCCTCTGAAGTTGCAGCTCAATTAGGAAAATAATAACTAACGGATAAATCCGCCGGCAGGGATAAAAACCGCCGGCGGTTTTTTCTTGCATTTTGGCACCGAAAATGTATTATATCGCCATAGTTAAAATAAGGTGAAATAATGGTTGATAGACCTGAAATAAGTGATAACGGCGGTGACAAATATAAATACGGATTTGTTACCGATATAGAAGCGGAAAGTGTTCCTTGCGGATTGAATGAAGATATAATCCGCATGATTTCGGCTAAAAAAAATGAACCGGAATGGTTGCTTGAAAAGCGTCTGAAAGCTTATCGCCACTGGCTGACAATGGTTGAGCCTGAATGGGCAAAACTTTCGTATGACAAAGTTGATTACCAAAGTTTGCAGTATTATTCTGCTCCGGTGCAGAAGGCAAAACCGAAAAGCCTTGATGAAGTTGATACCAAGCTCTTAGATACATATAATAAATTAGGTATTCCCCTCAAGGAGCAGGAAGTTTTGGCCGGAGTAGCGGTTGATGCCGTTTTTGACAGTGTATCGGTGGCAACTACGTATCGGGCAAAATTAGCGGAAAAAGGAGTTATTTTTTGTTCTGTTTCCGAGGCTGTGCAGAATCATCCGGATTTAGTGCAAAAATATTTAGGCTCTGTTGTGCCGTATACCGATAATTTTTTTGCTTGCTTAAATTCGGCAGTATTTACAGATGGTTCTTTTGTTTATATTCCCAAAGGTGTTGTTTGTCCGATGGAACTTTCCACATATTTTAGGATAAATGCCAAAAATACCGGACAGTTTGAGCGCACTTTGATTATTGCGGAAGATGATGCGTATGTTTCTTATTTAGAGGGCTGCACGGCTCCGCAGAGAGATGAAAATCAGCTGCATGCGGCGATTGTGGAAATTGTTGTAATGAATAATGCCGAAGTAAAATATTCAACTGTGCAGAACTGGTATCCCGGAGATAAAGAAGGCAAGGGCGGTGTCTATAATTTTGTGACAAAACGCGCACTGTGCAAGGGAAAAAATGCCAAAGTTTCGTGGACTCAGGTGGAAACGGGTTCGGCGGTGACATGGAAATATCCGTCTTGCGTTTTAGCCGGAGACAATTCTTCGGGAGAATTTTATTCCGTGGCCATAACCAATAATCATCAGCAGGCAGATACCGGAACAAAAATGATACATTTGGGAAAAAATACAAAATCCAAAATTATCTCCAAAGGGATTTCTGCCGGATTTTCAAATCAAACATACCGTGGTTTGGTAAAAGTGGCAAAAGGTGCGGATAATGCACGCAATTATTCGCAATGTGACAGCTTGCTGATAGGTTCTTCATGTGGTTCTCATACGGTTCCTTATGTGGAAAATGCCAATAAGAGTGCTGTTTTGGAGCATGAGGCCACAACATCTAAAATAAGCGAAGAACAACTGTTTTATTGTTTGCAACGCGGTTTAACGGAAGAAGAAGCCGTCGGATTGATTGTAAACGGTTTTTGTAAAGAAGTTATGCAGCATTTGCCGATGGAATTTGCCATAGAAGCGGCAAAACTGATAAATATCAGTCTGGAAGGGAGTGTAGGATGACTGAAAAGGAATTGTATAAACGTGCATTGAAAGATTGGGGAAAAGAACCGCAAATGATGCAGGTTATTGAAGAAATGGCCGAACTGACCAAAGAAATTTTGAAAAATATCAACCGCAAAAAAGAAAATATTGCCGAATTGGTGGAAGAAACGGCAGATGTTGAAATAATGTTAGGGCAACTTAAGTGTTGTTACGGTATTGAGCAGAAAGTTGCCGATTATAAAGCCGAGAAAATTAAAATGATTGCAAAGCGTTTGGAAGATTTTGAAAAAGGGAATAAGTGATGTCGGAACAGTTGCTGAAAATTACCGATTTGTGTGCCGGAGTTGCCGAAAAACAAATTTTGAAAAATTTGTCTCTTACCGTAAACGAGGGTGAAGTCCATGCAATTATGGGACCGAACGGAGCCGGAAAATCCACATTATCTAATGTTTTGACCGGAAAATTCGGTTATGAAATTACCGGTGGAACAATAGAATTTAAAGGCAAAAATTTGTTAGAGTTAAAACCTGAAGAACGCGCCGGCGAAGGTATTTTTTTGTGTATGCAATATCCGGTAGAAATTTCCGGTGTGAGTGTTAATAATTTTTTGAAGCATGCGGTGAATGCCGTTCGCAAATATCGCGGAGAAAAAGAGCTTGATGCCGCCGAATTTTTAAAACTTTTGAAATCTGAAGCCAAAAAGTTGAACATTGCTCCGGAAATGCTGAAGCGAGAATTAAATGTCGGTTTTTCCGGAGGTGAAAAAAAACGTTTGGAAACTTTGCAAATGAGCTTATTGCAACCGAGTTTGGCTATTTTGGACGAAGCTGATTCCGGATTGGATATTGATGCTCTTAAAATGGTTGCCGAAGGCGTAAATTCTTTGCGTAATCAACATAATTCGCTGTTGATAATAACTCACCATATCAATTTGCTTGACTACATCAATCCTGATTTTGTGCATATTTATGCAGACGGACGTATTATCAAGTCCGGAGGAAAAGAGTTAGCGGAAATTGTGGAAAAAAACGGATATGGCGAATTTTTGCAGGCGGTGGAATAATGGATTTTTTTGTAAAAAATTTGTGGGGTGAGGATATTCCTTCGTTGGCCGGACTTCGTGACAAAGGAAAAATTTCTTTTGCCGAACAAGGATTCCCGACAATAAAAACCGAAGCATGGAAATATTCTTATTTTCAGCCGGAAGACTTGGGTATTCTGCAGGCTGATGTGTCTGAACATATATGCGGGGAAGATTGCCATTGTCATGAAAAACAAGATTTACCTTTTGATGCCTACCGGCTGAAAATTTGCAACGGGAATGTTTCCGGTCATCATTTTGATTTTCCTGAAGGTATTTTGGTGAAATCTCTTGCGGAAGCAATTTATGACGGTGATGTTAAAAATTATTTGAACAAAAGTTTTGATATGAATTTGTTTCCGTTTGCCGCACTAAATACCGCATATTTGGAGCAAGGTTTATTTGTGTGTGTTGAGCGTGGATTTTGTGCGGATAAACCGATTTATCTGAACTATCACAATCATGCCGAAAAAAATATATTTTGCAATATCCGCAACATATTTGTGGTAGAAAGTGATGCAAATATTGTGCTTATTGAAGACTTTAATTCCGAAAAAGACGGGCAATATTTTTGTAATACGGTTAATGAAATTTATATTGGTCGCAATGCACATTTCCGGCACTATAAAAAACAAAACGAATCTGCAAAAGCACACCATATCGCGCTTAATTGCGTAAATGTTAAACAAAACGGAACATATACCTCTTTTTGCCATCAGAATGAGTGCATTTTTGCTCGTAATGAAACTTATGTAAAGCTCTTGGAAGAAGGTGCCGAGGCAAAGGTTGATGCCGTATATAAATTACAAAATAACGGACATAGCGATATTACTACCAATATCCGTCATTTAGCCGAGCATACAGTTTCAAATCAACTGGTCAAAGGTGTTTTGAGCGGGAATTCAAAAGGTGTTTTTCAGGGACAGATTCATATTGCTCCTGATGCGCAAAAAACTCAAGGATACCAGTTGCACCAAGCTTTGTTGCTGAGTGATGATGCAGTGGTTGACTGTAAACCGGAACTGGAAATTTTTGCAGATGACGTAAAATGTTCGCACGGAGCCACGAGCGGTGATTTAGATAAAAACCAGCTTTTTTATATGCAATCACGCGGTATCCCTTATGATGAAGCAAAACAAATCTTAATAGATGCCTATTTAAATGAGGTTTATTCGCATATTGCTGATGATGAAATAAGGCAGTGGATTCAAAAAAAATAACGTTTTGTTTTAGCGGTAGATTTTCTTTTTTGACAATATTTTTTTTATATGTTATTCTTCCGGCAGAATGAACAAAAATTCATTTTAGAACCGAGAGGTTCGGGGCTGTGACAGGCTCTATGTTAAGGGGATACTGAAATAGTATCCGTCGGATGCTGTTTTTTTGTATCTGAATTTATTCCCCGCATTGGTCGGGGAGATTATGGCGTATGTTCAAGCTTAAATTTTTAAGCTAAAGGTCATAATAGTCATTACCCTTAACATGATTTGTCAACTCCCCGATCGTCTCCGAAAATGAGGCGATTTTTTGTTTGAAAATTTTGCTTAAAGGAGAAAAATGATGAAAAAAATTGTGTTGATGTTGGGAATTGTTATATGTTTTGCGAATAAAACTTATGCCGAAACATGGAATTGCGGAGAAAAAGATTCTGATGGTAATTATGGTGCAAACGTAAAATGCACATTGGATGAAGATGGTAATTTTACTGTTTCCGGAACCGGTAAAATGGCAGATTTCGGACGTGTTGTTGATGGTGGATTGTCGGTATCAACCGCACCATGGGGAGGAACACAAGCAAATATGAATAGAATAAAAAATATCGTTGTAGAAAGCGGTGTTGATGAAATCGGAGCCAACGCATTTAACGGAGCCAGAAAAGCCGAAAATATTTATATGCCGGGAGTAAAAAAAATAGGCACCTTGGCTTTTTATGACCCCTATGCGGCGACTTCCATTTATATGCCTTTGGTGGAAAATATCGGCGATGGTGCTTTTAAATTTTCAAAAGTATTAGAAAGTGTTGATATGCCTAACGTAAAAGTGATTGGAATTGGAGCTTTTAAGGGATATAATGGTAACAAAGGACTTGACGGAAATAAATTAAAATATATCGGAATACCTGAAGATGCAAATGTAGCTGAAGATGCTTTTTCAAATACATTAGTAAGCGGATGCGGCAACGGTGGAGACTGCGGCAGTTGTGGGGATAAATTCGTGCAAGCAGGTGCGGGGTGTGTAGGTAATTGTTTTGACGGCTATTATCCGACAAGTAAGGGATATTGCGAAGTCATTAAACTCCGCTATACTATACCGGAAGCGGATGCGGCGACATCTGATGACTTTGAAAACACGATAGAATGGATTTTTGAGTAAAGAGTCATTATCAACCGCACTCTTTTTTCTGTCATTATCGGGATTGCGAAGCAATAACCGATAATCTCGGCTACTCAATAAAGACTATTTTTGCTAAAAAATTTTTTATGGTTGCAAGACCGATAAAAATTATTTAATATGTCAGAGAATTTAATATCACGGAGTTTTGTATGGAAACTTTTTCCGAAGAGATGCCTGTTGACGAAATATTGCAGCATATCCGTGATGCAATAATAGACAACGAGCGCAAAAAATATTTTCGCCAGTTTTTGCCGGAAAGTGCTAAGAAAAAAGCAAAGCCGGATGAAGATGTTTTTCTCTTATCTCAAAATATGATGGTTAATCGTGAAGATATACCATACCAGCTTGGTGTTTGGAGTTTTGATGATGTGGCAAAAAAAATAATGAAAAAGTATCGCACTTATTTTGCGGCACATTGGCAAAATCAGTGTGAAATACAAAACACATCTAATCATAATCTCGTCGGATTCGGACGAGTGAGCGTAAAGGAAAGCAATATATGAGTCTGCTGTTATGACCGGCTTTCCTAAAGTCTTTTTGCAGAATTTAATGTTGAACAGAAATTGGAAAAATAAAAATGTTAGAAAAGAACTATAATCCGAAAGAATTTGAAGAAAAAATTTATGAAAAATGGGAAAATAACGGCGATTTTAAGCCGGATATGAAATCAGACAAAGATGCTTTTTCTATTGTGATTCCACCGCCTAACGTTACCGGTGTTTTGCACATGGGACATGCTCTTGACAATACTTTGCAAGATATTTTAATCAGATATAACCGTATGCTCGGTAAAAAGGTTTTATGGCAACCGGGAACAGACCATGCCGGAATTGCAACACAAATGGTTGTTGAGCGTAATTTGGCAAAAGAAGGTTTAACCCGCCATGATTTGGGCAGAGAAAAATTTATTGAACGCGTTTGGGAATGGAAAAAGCAATCAGGCGGCACCATTTGCCGTCAGCTCCGTCGCTTGGGAGCTTCTTGCGATTGGAGTCGTGAACGCTTTACCATGGATGAAGGACTTTCTCATGCCGTGCGTAAAATTTTTGTTTCGCTTTACAAAGACGGCTTAATTTACAAAGCAAAAAAATTAGTAAACTGGGATCCGGCTTTGGAAACGGCCGTTTCCGATTTGGAGGTTGTGCAAAAAGAAACCTTGGGTAAAATGTATTATTACAAATACCCTTTGAAGGATAACCAAAATGAATTTATTCACATTGCCACAACCAGACCGGAAACAATGTTTGGTGATACAGCGGTTGCCGTTTCTAAAGATAATAAAAAACTTTCTCACTTAATCGGTAAAACCTGTATTATTCCGATAATTAACCGTGAAATTCCGATTATTGCCGACGATCATGCCGATCCGGAAAAAGGAACCGGTGCGGTTAAAATTACACCGGCACACGATTTTAATGATTTTGAGGTTGGTAAACGCCACAACTTACCGATGATAAACATTCTGAATCCCAATGCCACATTAAACGAAAATACGCCGTATAACGGTATGACAACTCAAGAAGCCAGAGTTAAAACCATTGATGAACTGACAAGACTCGGTTTAATGGAAAAAATAGAAGACCACCCGATGGTGATACCATACGGCGACAGAAGCGGCGTGGTAATTGAGCCATACATGACAGACCAATGGTTTGTGGATGCGCCTAAACTTGCGGTAGAAGCACGCCGAGCCGTTAATGATAAAGAAATGGTGTTTGTTCCGCAAGCTTATGAAAAAACGTATTTTGAATGGATGAACAATATTCAACCGTGGTGTATTTCCCGTCAATTATGGTGGGGACATCAAATGCCGATTTGGTATGGTCCTGATGAAACTATTTTCTGTGAAGAAACTGAAGAAAAAGCACAGGAAGCAGCAGATAAACACTACGGAAAACATGTTGATTTGCGCCGTGAAACAGATGTTCTGGATACTTGGTTTTCTTCCGGACTGTGGGCTTTTTCAACACTGGGTTGGCCGGAGAATACTGAGGCCTTAAAAACATTTTATCCTACGTCCGTTTTGGTAACCGGTTTTGATATTATTTTCTTCTGGGTTGCCCGCATGATGATGATGAGCATGTATATGATGAAGCGTGTTCCGTTCAAAAAGTGCTACATTCACGGTTTGGTTCGTGATGAACAAGGACGTAAAATGAGCAAATCCAAGGGCAATACCGTGGATCCGATGGAAACCATTGAAAAATACGGAGCAGATGCTTTGCGCTTTTTCATGGCGGCTTCGGAAACACAGGGACGTGATATTAATTTGTCCGACTCTCGTATTCAGGGATACCGCAATTTTGCCACAAAACTGTGGAATGCTTCTCGTTTTTGCGAAATGAACGAATGTTATTCGGTTAAAGATTTTGATATTTCATCCGTAAAACTTGAAATCAACAAATGGATTATTGCAAAAGTTAACGAGGCAACAAAAGAAGTTACCGATAATCTTAACAATTATCGTTTTTCTGATGCCGCTAATGCTGTTTATCAATTTGTATGGGGAACATTCTGTGACTGGTATATTGAGTTGATAAAACCGATATTTTACGGAGACAATAGTCAAGAGATAACGGAGACAAGAGCTGCTGCTGCTTATGTTTTGGATAGAATATTGGTTATTTTACATCCGTTTATGCCGTTTGTTACAACGGAATTATGGAATAATTTGGCAACTCGTAACGTTGATTTGATTAAAGCACCTTGGCCGCAGGCTGACAGAGTTAATGAAAACGATAAGAACGAAATTGATTGGGCTATTGATTTTATCGGAGCCGTTCGTTCTCTGCGTTCAAGCATGAATTTGCCGGCAGGGGCCAAATTACACGCTTTTGTTAAGGATGTAAATCCGGAATCTTTAACCATAATAAACAAACAAAACAAGCTTATTTGCAATCTGGCTCGTCTGGAAGAACTGTCTTTGCTTGCCGATAAGCCAATCAGTAAAGATATGGTGCAAACCGTGAGTCGTGATGCGGTTATCTTGATTCCGCTCAAAGGAATTGTGGATTTTGATGCAGAACGCTCTCGTTTGCAAAAAGAACTTGATACATTAAACAAAAATTTAGAAGGCTATGCCCGTAAATTGAGCAACGAAAGTTTTGTTGCCAAGGCACCGGCGGCAGTAGTTGAAGAAGAAAAACGCCGTCAGTCCGAAGCTTTGGAGAACAAAGAAAAAGTTGAAGCAGCTTTGGCGCGCATTGCCAATTTTTAAGGAGATTACAATATGAAAAAATTAATTTTGTGTTTTGTTGCATTGGGTATGTTAAATGCTTGTGCCACTGATGCTTATACCGGTGAGAGCAAAGTCGCTAAAACAGCTTGGGGAACAGGTATAGGTGCCGCTGTAGGTGCCGGTGTCGGTGCCTTAATCGGTGGTGAAAAAGGAGCACTGATTGGGGCTGGAATAGGTGGCGCTGCAGGCGCGGCAACCGGAGGTTATATGGACGTGCAAGAAAGTAAATTGCGTCAAAAATTAACCGGCACCGGAGTTCAGGTTGCACGTGACGGTGACAATATCCGACTTATTATGCCTAACAGCATTACATTCAAAACAAATGATTCTGCTATGAAAACATCTGCCAACGCAGTTTTGGATTCGGTGGCTCAGGTTGCTAATGAATACGATAAAACTCGCTTGCAAATTGTCGGATATACCGACAGCACCGGTAATGATAAGATAAATATCCCTCTTTCCGAACGTCGTGCCGCTTCAGTGGCAAATTATCTTACTTTGCGCGGAGTTAACGGCGCTCGTATGAACACTTATGGGGCAGGTGCCGCAAATCCGATTGCATCTAATGCAACCGAAGAAGGAAAAGCCCAAAATCGCCGTGTAGAAATTACACTGATTAACGCTCAATAAAAAGGAAAAAGACCGCCGGCATAGAAAAAATATCCGGCGGTTTTTTACAAGGATGCGGCATTTTCATTCAAAAATCCACTCAATCGTATTTTCGTTATCGTTGCTTGTTGCCTCGTCGGCTTCCGGTATGGTATAGCGAAGCTTGATTCTTGCGCATACATCTTTATTGGTAGCATACCACCCTTCATCACATTCTATTGCACTTCCGTCGGTCGGGCGATTATTGCACAAACCGCCGGTCCAATAATATTTTGCACTATTGCACTGATTTTCTCCGGCAAGATATACATTATTGCTTAAATCTTCCGTTATCCATGCACCATCAAAATAGCGAGTATATTTTTTAAATAAATTTTCAACATTTAAACAATTATTTCCTCTGCATACAATTTTTAGATTTGTTAATGCATATTGACCAAAAGGCCTGTCTCCTGTAATAGAATTTAATGTATCGGGAACAACTATTTCTGTGCGCCCTGAAAAGGCGTAACTTTCTATTTTTTTGATAGAATCGGGCAGCTCAATATATGAACACTCTGTTTTATGGAATGCACCGCCTTTTATGGTTTCAACGGTGTCATCAAATTTTATGGATTGTAGCTTTAGAGAGCCTCCTTCATTGTAAAAAAAAGCATCTCTTCCAACATTTGAGACACCGTTTATTTCAATGTTTTTAATTTCTCTAAGGTGTTCTGCCCAAGGTGCAGTAGTTAATAATGGCGCTCCATTAGATGCATGAGTAGTTCCATAGTCATTCATTGGTCCGTTGCCGACAACCAGAAAATTTCCCTTATCATCAAGGGTTGCCGTGCAATCGGCACCGCAAGGCCATGTTCCGATAATTCCGGCAGTTTCGGCATTCGTCTGTGTGGCAAAAAAAGTTAATGCTACCGCAAGTATTAAATGTTTCATTTCAAACATCCTTTCATTAAATTAAAAAAGTTAACAAAAAATCCCGTTCAAAAACGGGCGGATGTTCACAAACCGTACAGAAACAGACGGCTCAACCTATTCGGCATAACCTTATTCAGCTGACATCCGCACAAACGCGAATACCAGCACATTTTGTTGTTGCAAATATGTGCAACCGTTTCTGTTTAGGGTTGTGACGCCCTCCGGCATGTTTTTTCATACCGTAGAATTACTTTAGCAAAAGAAAGTTTTTTTGTAAAGAAACAATATTTATAAAAAAACGGCGAAAAATCGCCGCTCAAATTTTTCATTTTTCATAAGGTTTGACGTAATATTCAAACTCTTTTGCCGTTTCTTTGCTCCATCCCATAATGTATTTATCATCAAAACAAATCAACGGGGTTCCGGCTGCACCGGTAATTTTATATTTTCTTACCGCATAGTTGAATAATTTTTGATTTCCCGGTAAACGAACATCTCTCATCACAATTTTCAAATCAGGATGATTTTCTTTAATATATTTCTCTGCATCATGGCAATGAGGGCAGGTTGTCTGATAAAAAAAGTAGATTTTACTTCCATCCGGTTCTTTCTCTTCTTCGCTTTTGGAACAAGCGGTAAACATCAGCGTAACGAAGCACAAAAAAGCTAATATTATTTTTTTCATAAACTTTCCCCTTTTTACGGGACTAAAATGCTTTAAATTTTATCTGTTGTCAACATATACAAGCATCTAGTCCACTATATCTTTATCCATCCACCAACTATTCATAAATGCTTTTTGGCGATCATACATAGCATCACAAGAAGTGTCACCTGTTTCGCTCATGTGACATTGAACACCAACATCTGCTTGCTGATAATTAGCATATTTGCCGTAAATATCTAAAACCAACGGCAACATTTCTTCCGTGTCTAAAACTCCGTCGGCACAAAATGAAGATGAATAACGGACAACAGATGTTCCTTTCGGCCCTATTTTTAAAGTAAAACACGTTTTGTCATGGTCAACAACCACATTGGCATTGCCGGAAAAATACATAGATTCTGATGATTCGTCATCACTGAACAGATAGGCGTTTTCATTTGTCTGTTTGAAAGCATCCGGATTAAATTTTTCGCCGCTTTGCGCATAAAATGTTTCAATATCAAAAATACCTATATAATCGGCAATCTCGGCGGATGTCGCGGTTTTTAAGCCTATTTCTCCCATTTTGTTACTCAAAACACGTCTTATTTGTCCGGCATAATTACTGCGTAAGCTGCTGCGATAATATACACTTTGTCCGTGGGCATCAGCCATAGTGTTTTCTATTTTCAAATGATACGGGTCCTGCGCGCAGGCACTTAAAACAACAACCGCAAACAACCACAAAAACTTTTTCATTTTGTTCTCCTTCAAATTTTTTTACAAAACTAGCAAAATTTTTTTAATTTTCTATTGATAAAATAAAAAATAATTGTAAAGTCTGTTGATATATCGGACATAAAATAAAAAAAATGAATACTGATAACAAAAAAATTAATATTTTCACGGTTACGGACTGCCATCAGGAAGTGCGAAAGTTGTGTAATTTGTTTTCTTATATTGCCGATAATTCTCCGAAAAACGGGAAAAACACTCTGATTTGTGATTGCGGTGACTTGTTTAAAGGAATTTATGATCGTGATTTATGCGTTGACGGATACCTTAAATTGCGCTCGCTTTTACCGGAAGCAAAAATTGTTCTGGCAATCGGGAATAATGATTTCGGGTTTAATTTGGAAAATTTTAAATTTTTGCAAAAAACGATTTCCGTTTTTAATAATGCAAATATCAACGTGTTATGTGCAAATCTGATTGATGTTAACACGGAAAAATGTCCGGATTGGGTTGACCCTTATATCATTTTAGATATAAATCACAAAAAAATTTTGGTAACGGCTTTTTGTGTTAATTTGGTGCGCCTGCAAAAATACGGTGTGCGTTTAATTGATATTCCCAATGCTTTTCAACAAATGGAAAAAGTGATAAAGCACATTAATCCGGATGCTTTTATTGTATTAAATCATGCTCTCAAAGACAGTAGTTACAACTTAGCCGATATGGCAGCAAAAGACGGAATAAAGATTGATTTGTTAATCGGCGGGCATGAACATTCTCCGATTGAGGCAAATGAAACAAAGCATATTTATTATCCGCAAGCTTTTAGCAAAACAATGCTTGAATTTGAACTTTGTTTCGGTGAAAACGGTGCATTGCTTAATTTTATCGGTGAAATTTATTCAAAAGGCTTGCCGATAAACAGTATTTTTGTTCCGCAAATTGAAGAATATGAAAAAAAAGCAGGCTTAAATATTCCGGTTGCCAAAAGCACCGTAAATCTGGAAAAAATTTATTCCGATCCTTGTTCTCTCGGCACTTTTATTGCCGATGGTATGCGTAGTGAAGCCCACGCCGATATGGCTGTTATTTCTACCGGATATACCAGCCATGCTCTTCGCTATGAAAAGGATAAAATTTTAACAAATTATAATTTAGAGCGAGCTATTTCCGCCACCGTAGCTTTGCAAAAAATGCTGTTACGTCCTGCTGATATTAAAGATATTTTTAACAATGCCTTGCGTAATCGCTACATTCAGCGTTCTGGTAATGTGCGCTTTTTGCAGTGTTCCAAAAATGTAACGGTAGTTTGCTACAAAAATAAGGATAATTGGGGAATGGTGCGGCAAATTTATATCAGTGGAAATCCTTTGTTTGATGAAAACGGCGAACCGCTTAATCCTGGAGAAACATTCAGTTGTGCCATTGATCCGTTTGTGGCTGCCGGCGAACAAGGATTTGATGTTTTGCGCAAAATTCCCAAAGAAACTTTAATGAAAAATAATCAAATTGTGCGAATAAAAGATGTTTTTGTGAAAGCAATAAAAGATGCTCCAAAAAAATATACCGAAGGTTTCCAATATCCTGAATTTAAACTGATTGATGAATCTGCTTAATCAAAAATGGTTTTAAATGCGATTTTTATTTTTTTGATACTGCTTATATATGGTTTAGGTGCTATGATTTCCCAGCCGCGATTTTTCATAATATTAAAATAGCACTCACTTACACTGCCGATAAATCTCAGCGGGAATGTCTCTTTTTTATTCATCTTATCCAGCAAACGCCATGCGCGTTTATAGCTTTTTTCTGCAATTTCCGACAGATTTTCTCTGGAATTTATGATATTTTTGTTCTCTATAACGGACAGCGGTGTTCCGATTTTAACCTTTGATTTTTTCAGCAATTCAAGCGGAATATACAAGCGATTCTTTTTTGCATCACTTTTAATATCTTTAAGAATAAAAGTTGTAATAATAGCCGTTCCCAAATTGCGGGCCAGTTCATCTCTGATTTTTTCTTTTTCGCTGCACATTACGGTCAGAGCCAATTCTATCGGGGCAACAGCTACACCGTAAACATATTTCTCAAAAATTTCCTGTTTCGGAGCTTGCAACGGATTAGGCACATTAAAAAAAGCACTGTCAAGAATTGCCGAGAACTTTGATTTAGAAAGATTAAAGCGCATACAGTTTTTATAAATTTTGCGACCGATATTTGTTGCCGGAACTTTTTTATCATAAATATTATTGAGTTCTTCCCGCCACGCTTCAAGCAGATTTTGTTTTTCTTTTGACGGCATGGAGGAATTAACAATATCATCTATGTGGCAACAAAAAGCATACAATGTATACAATGCCTCTCTTTTGGCTTTCGGGTATCCCTGCATACACCAAAACAATGACGAACGAGATTTTTTGACAACATCACCGAGAGAAATCATAAAAAAGTCCTACCTTTTACTGTAAACTGTCCGCTTTCCGGCGGCTAAAAACATAGCAAAACTATACAAAAAAACTCTTATCTTGTCAAGAATCGTCAGTTTGATTTGTTCATTGTTTTTGAACTTGTTCAACATAAGTTCCGATTTTTTGATTGCTGCAGCCGCTCTGAATTTTGTTCGTTTAGAATCCAACAGATTGAGCAAAACAACGGAATTTTTAAGCAGTCCGCGCAATTTGCTTTCTTTCTGCTTTTTGCTTAATTTAACTTTAGATACAATCGGTGATTTTGAAATAAACAACTGCATCCAAAAATTCATTATCAATAAAGAATTTAAAGGATGATAGGCGGCCGGATTTTCGTCATACAGCGCCAAAATCATTCTTCCCAGCGGAGAAATTGCAAAATTAGTAAGCTCGGAAAGCTGCTCTTCTGAAGAAGGAGACTTATCTGCCGCCAAATAACGCCATGCCGGCAAAACATCCAATAAAAGATACAGCGATAAATTTTCTTTCACAAAATCTTTTTGAAGTTTTGCCAACAAACTCTCAGGCAAGGGAAATTCTTTGCGAATTGCTTTTTCTAACAAATCTGTTTTTTTCAGCCTTACGGAAGATTCTATTTTGTTGTTTTGATAGTGTTTCCAACCGCAATCCAAATAAGAACAATAGTTTTTTATCAGGTTTTCATGTTTTTTTTGCACCAGAGAGCATACATCAATATAATCAAGCATTAATCAGCTCCAGCCATTGTTTAAAATCTCTTAATGCTCGCTCGCAATAAGCGGCTTTCCGTTCGGCACCTTTTATTTTGCGAAATTTTCCGTTTATGGTTGTTTCACCCTGAATTAAAGGAAAAATTCCAAAATTTATATTCATAGGCTGATAATTTTCTATGTCTGTTGCGTCCGAAAGATGTCCGAGCATGGCTCCCGTTGCCGTGGTATCGGGAGGGATAATCGGAGTTTTATTTTGAACCAGTTTTGAGGCAAAATAGCCGGCAGTCATTCCGACATTTGCACTTTCAACATATCCCTCGCAACCGGTTATTTGTCCGGCAAACATTACATTCGGTTGTTTTTTTAAGCGCAAAAATTTATCTAAGAGCAGCGGACTTTTAATAAATGTGTTTTTATGAATACCTCCCAAGCGGGCAAACTCGGCATTTTCAAGTCCCGGTATCATCTTAAATATTCTGGTTTGTTCACCATGCTTGAGTTTTGTTTGAAATCCGACAATATTCCGCAAAGTATCTTCCTTATTGTCTTGTCTTAATTGCACAACGGCATAAGGATTTTCCGCCGAATTTGGATTTGTCAGCCCGACAGGTTTCATCGGACCGAAAAGCAGAGTATCTGCTCCTCTTTCCGCCATAACTTCAATCGGCAGACAACCGTCAAAATAATGAGGTTCTTCAAAATCATGAAAAGGCATTTTTTCTGCTTTTAACAGTTCATCCACAAATTTGTAATATTGTTCTTTGCCAAGAGGGCAGTTGATATAATCAAACTTATCCCCTTTGTCATATCTTGATTGAAACCAAGCTTTTGAAAAATCTATGCTTTCCTTAAAAACAACCGGAGCAATGGCATCATAAAACGAAAGAGACTGATTGTCCGTTTTCTGCAAAATCGCTTTAATGAAATTTTCGCTTGTCAGCGGTCCGGTGGCAATAATGGTTAACGCATCATTTTCTGCCGGAAAATCTGTTATTTCTTGAGTTACAAAATGAATATTTTTTTGTTCTTTTAAGCGTTGCGTTACCATATTTGAAAAACCGTCACGGTCAACAGCTAAGGCACCTCCGGCCGGAACTTTTGTTTTGTCGGCGCAATCCATTATCAGTGAGCCGAACAAACGCATTTCCTGATGCATAAGACCCACGGCATTATGCTCAAAATCATCCGCACGAAAAGAATTTGAGCACACGAGTTCGGCAAAAGAATTTTTTTTGTGAGCCGGTGAATGTTTTTGCGGTTTCATTTCTACCAGTTCAACATCTATACCTCTTTTTGCCAGCTGCCATGCAGCCTCGCATCCGGCTAAACCGGCACCGATTATGCGAACAAACTTATCCATTTTTTTCTCCGTTTTTACACATGGGAATACTGTAAACAGTATTAAGTGTAATGTAAACAGTATTTTTTATGTGATAACAAAAGAAAAATTTTACTCAAAAATCCACTCAATCGTGTTTTCATTGTCATTACTTGTTGCCGCATCCGCTTCCGGCAGGGTGTAACGGAGTTTAATTATTTTGCAGTATCCTTGATTCGTCGGATAATATCCGACATAGCAATCATTTACACAACCAACTCCCGCTTGCACGAATTTTTCTCCGCAGCTTCCGCAGTCTCCGGTTTTGCAATTAGGAATCATAGAACCTTCAAATACATCAGGCTGATCTTGTCGGTAGCCAAATATAACACCATCCGGTATTCCTGCATACTGCAAATTCAATGTTCTATAAAAAGCGCTGCTGCCTACATTTTGCACATTAGGAAGGTCTACACTTTCTAGCTTATGTGCCTGAGAAAAAGAAGCTATGCCGACAGAAGTTATATTTTCCAATCCGGTGACATCTTCCAAATTGTATAATGCCTTAAATACTCTGTCTCCGATTGTGGTTACACCTTTTTCCACAACGGCGTGAACAATATCTTTTCTTAGCCATGGTGTATCGGATACGTCCTCTCCATTAATATCTATAGCATTATAATCGCCCATTTCTCCTTCGCCTGATATGGTAAGCGTTTTTGTTGCCTCATCATACGTGCATTTAACGCTGTCACTATACACCCCGTCAGTTGCCGGTCCGCAATTCCATGTTTCGGCAAAAGCAGCACCGGCACCGATAAAACAAAAAATAAATAACAAATGTTTCATTTCAAACATCCTTTCAAAATCAAAAGAGTTTACAAAAAAGCCACCTGAATCGGTGGGCGGATGTTAGAAAACCGTAAAATAAACGTTAAAAACGGCTCAGTTTATTGAGCATATAGCCTTATTCACCGACATCACACCCATTTACGAGTTTTATCGGTATAAAAAAAGGACTTGAATATACAAGTTTTGCGTTTATTTTAAGGGTTTTCTAATCCCCTGAGATACGTCTTTTACATATCCTGAAAAAGATGTTATCAAATATTTACGTTAATGTAAAGAATGTTTTGTTTTTTAATACTCGCGGTCTATGATGTATTGAGCCATCAATTTTAAATTTTCGGCTTTATCTCCGAAAAACGAAATTTCATTTATTGCATCAGATATTAATTTTTCGGCAAGTTTGCGGGCCGGTTCTATGCCGTAGTATCCGACAAAGGTAAATTTATTTTGTTTATCGTCTTTATGCAAAGTTTTGCCTACTGTTTTTTGATCTCCTATGCGGTCCAAAATATCGTCGGCAATTTGAAAAGCCTGACCTATTTTTCGCGAATATCCGATTAAAATGTTTCTTTCTTCCAATGATGCTTTGCCCAATACGGCACCGGCTTCGCAGGCATACCGTAACAATCTTCCGGTTTTCATTTCTTCCAATCGGGAAATAATATTTTCATCATTTTGTTTATTGCCGGTTGATTGTGCATAAATATCCAATGTTTGTCCGGCAACCATTCCCCCGAAAGCACCGGCGGCAGAAGACAGAAGTTGCACCAGTGTCAAACGAATTTCCGGTTTAATAATTAAAGATGAAGACAAAATGTCAAAGGCGGCGGTTAAAAGACCGTCTCCGGCCAAAATAGCGGTTGCCTCATCAAATTGTTTGTGGCATGTAGGTTTGCCGCGCCGCAAGTCATCATTATCCATGGCCGGCAAATCGTCATGTATCAAAGAATAAGAATGAAGCATTTCCAACGAAACTGCCGCCGGCAAAGCTGTTTTATAGTCAACACCGAATAATGAAGCACATTCGCATAACAAAAAAGGGCGCAACCTTTTTCCGCCGTTCATAACGGAGTATTTCATAGCCTCAATAACACGTTTTTCTGCCCCGTCCGGACAAGGAAAAAATTTTTCCAAATCATCATTAAAGCGACTAGAAAATTCGGCTAAAACAACTTTTATATTTTGCATTTTTATTCTCCGTCAGTTTTATCCAAAGGCTCGGTAGAAATACTTCCATCCGGCAAAATATTTATTTTTTCAATTTTAAGCTCGGCATTTTTCAGGCGTTCTTCGCAAAATTTTTTCAGAGCAGAAGCTTTTTCATAAGCTTCAACCGCATCATCAAGTTTAATTCTTCCGCCTTCAAGTTCGCGGACAATATTTTCCAGTTGTGCCAAAGCATCTTCAAAAGTAAGATTTTCTAAATTAATATCGGACATTTTTTCCTCCCGTCAGCTGCATTTAGTATAAATTACGGATTTTTTATTACAAACAAAATTTTGACTTATTAAACTATTTATTACCGGTTTTTTAGCTTTTGTTTTATTTTTTGCCGGCAAAAAATGTGCTATATTATTGTTACTATGAAATTTTTTCATGGTTTATTCCTTTAATTTGAAACGGCCTGCGGCATAAAAACCGCAGGTCTTGACGTATGGACAAAGTTCATATATAATCTGAGAGTGGTTTGATTTTGGAACGGTAATAATGACAAAAATTACATGGAAAGCAGGAACAATGTTATCTCCGGTTCCGCCGGCTCTTATTTCGTGCGGAACAGTTGAAAATCCGAATGTTATGACAGCGGCTTGGACCGGAATAATTTGCACGGAACCGACGTTGGTTTATGTTTCCGTTCGCCCATCACGTTTCAGTAACGAAATTATAAGAAAAAGCGGAGAATTTGTTATAAATGTTCCCACGGTAAAATTAGCAAAAGCCGTTGATTGGTGCGGAGTAAAAAGCGGTCGCAATGTTGATAAATTTAAACAAATGGGATTAACCGCCGTAAAATGCGAGAAAATATCGGCTCCGCAAATAGAAGAAGCTCCGATTTCTTTGGAATGTAGGGTAAAAAATATCACGTCTTTCGGAACTCACGATATGTTCTTGGCCGAGGTTTTGGCTGTTAATGTTGATGACAAATATATCGGTGAAAAAAATGAACTGAATTTAGATAAGGCTCAGCTTTTGGCTTATGCTCACGGATTTTATTATGCGTTAGGCAAAAAAATCGGTAAATTCGGTTGGTCGGTAGAAAAAAAATCTACCGCAAAAAAAAGAATAGCACGGCAAAAACAAGAAAATACTCAAAACAACAAAAAGCCGCAAAAGGGCAAAAAATATGGAAAACAAAAAAATAAAAATTGATATTGATTACCGAAATATGCCGATTTATACGGAGTATAATGCCGATAAAATAAATTATCCTTTGTTGCTTTCCGTTCCGCATAGCGGCACATATTTTCCGCCGGAATTTTTGCAAAATGTTAAATTTGATGAAAAAAATCTGCGCCGTAATGAAGATATTTTTGTTGATGAATTGGTAAAAGGTGCGGTGGATGGCGGTATTACTGCCATGAAAATGGAAGTTTCACGCACGTTTATAGATTTGAATCGCGACAGATTGGAACTTGATCCGCAAATGTTTTATAATTATCCGGAAAATAAAGAGATTTTGTTTGACAAGCATTGCCGTGTCGGTTTGGGCGTGGTTCATCGTATTAACTATAAACGCGAAAATATTTATGACGGACTGCTGGATTATGCCGAAGTGGAAAGTCGCCTGAAATATGTGTATGATGTTTATCACAATCGCTTGAATCAATTAATTGCTAAATGTGTAAAAAAGTTTGGTTTTTGTCTGCTTTTGGATTGCCACTCCATGCCTTCAAAAATATGCACGATTATTGACAGCCGCAAGGGGATAGATATATGTTTGGGAAATTTGTTCAGCCAAAGTTGCCCGCAGGAAATGAGTGATTTATTGGCGACGCAGTTTTGGAATAAAAATTATACGGTTGAGTTTAACTGTCCTTATTCCGGAGCTTTTATTACTTTTAACTATTGCCAGCCTCGTCGTAATATGTATACGTTGCAACTGGAAATAAATCGCGGATTGTATGCCGACGAAGAAAATTTGCAAAAAAGCGAAGATTTTTACGAAGTTGCCGCTGATGTCAGTGAGGCAATTCTGAACTACGCGATTAATTTGAAGCAGATGAAAAAATAAAATTAAAGATTTTTTCGGGAAGTTATTGATTTATAACCGAAAAGTTTATGAATTTTTTGTTAAATTTGTATTGATTGCCCCCTTAAAATATGCTATTATGTGAATATAAACTATAATTATGGGAGGTGCGTTATGACTGATAAAAGTTCAAAAATGACCGTTGGCGAAAAATTTGTGGAGCTTCTTAAAGATGCCGAACAAAATAAAGAGGGATTATTGCGGCTTGCGCGTTATGTAATCCTTAATTCCCACTCCGGACAAACATTGTCCGAACGCAAACTTCCCGAAGAACCTACGGCGATTAATCTTTTGGCAAAGGTAGCGGAAATGAATGCTGTTGCCGGTAAAGATGTCTCATCCGATAAAATGCTGATGATGATTGAAAATGCTTACCAAAAAAATAAATTCGGCACACCTAAACAATTTAAGGAAGATTTCAAAAAAGCGTATCCTAAAGAATTTGGTGAGGATAAAACGGAAAAAAACAGAATACCGGTGCAAATGGCTCGTCAGCTGAGAGATTATTCACAAGGAATGATTTAGGGTTTATATTTTCGTTGTTTCTCCTTTTCTCTCCGGATTTGCTTCCGGAGAGTTTTTTTATTAATACCTTATTTTCGGTTTAGTAGAGAATAGCCGCCCTCAGGCGCGCAGCAAACCGATAATATCTTAAAAAGTTAGCTGAAGTATCTATGGCTGAATTGGCTGGTTTATCAGCCTCTTCCGGACCGTTTGATTCCGCATAGTTTTGCAGTCTGATATAATAAAGTGATTGACAGGGTTGAATTTTATATTATTTTGAGAACGAACCAAGAACATTGTCAAACTGTCAAGGAATACATAAATGTTTGAAAAAATAAGGTTAATTATGCGTAATAGGTTAAAAATTATTTTTAAGTTGTTTGTATGCCTTTTGATATTATGCAGCTTTATCTTTTTATTTTACTGCAACCGTTTAAATATGTATGCTGTAAATATGCAACAAATTTTATCAAAAAATGGTGAAATATATGCAGATAATATTGTTGTAGAAAAAAAACAACGCAAAATGCATTTAATGAAAAAAGGGGCTGTTCTCAAGGAATATAAAATATCTTTAGGCTCAAATCCGGTTGGAGCTAAACAGCAGGAAAATGACGGTAAAACTCCGGAAGGACTGTATTATATTGAAAGTCACAACCATAAAAGTAAATTTCATCTTTCTCTAAAAATTTCGTATCCTAATGAAGATGATAAAAAGTGGGCCAAAAAACATAATGTTTCTGCCGGAGGAGACATTATGATACACGGTTTTCCGAATTGGGTGCCTGATTTTTTATTTAATCATTTTCATAAATCAGATTGGACACGAGGATGTATTGCCGTTACGAATGAGCAAATTGAAGAAATTTGGAAATTAGTAAAAGATGGAACACCAATAAAAATAATGCCATAAATACATACCATTTTGTAAAAAAATAAGTATTTTTTTTATAGACACTTTTAAAATTGTTGTTTAGTCTCAAAGTGTTTTTAGAATATTATGGAGGAATAAAATGAAAAAAACACTTTTGACCTTATTCGCAATGTGTGTATCTGTTAATATTGCTAATGCACAAGCAACAGGTGGTTTTGAAGGACCGAGTGCTAATCAGCCGAATGCTATCACCGTAAAAGAAGCATTGAACTTGAATGATGAAGCTAAAGTTGTTTTAAAAGGAAATATTACCAATAGTTTGGGTGATGAAAAATACACATTTAAAGATGCTTCAGGAGAGGTTATTGTGGAAATAGATGATGAAGATTGGCGCGGTGTGAAAGTTACACCGGAAAATCAGGTGGAAATTATTGGAGAAGTAGATAAAGACTTTAACGAAGCAACCACGATAGATGTTGATGTTGTTACAGTGAAATAGTTTGTTTGCTTGTTGGACAATATTTAGAAGAAAGCCGAGTTTGACTGCTCGGCTTATGTTTTGAAATTACGAGATTTTAAGCTAAAACAAAAAACCCCGAAGAAAAATCTTCGGGGAATAAAATTTTTATCCGTAAATTTCCGAGATTATTTAATAATCTTAGAAACAACGCCGGCACCAACTGTGTGACCGCCTTCACGAATAGCGAAACGCAAACCTTCGCTCATGGCAATCGGGTGCAACAACTGAACGGTAATTTTTACATTATCGCCAGGCATAACCATTTCTGTTCCTTCCGGCAATTCAATCGTTCCGGTAACATCCGTTGTGCGGAAATAGAATTGCGGACGATAGTTTGAGAAGAACGGAGTATGACGACCGCCTTCTTCTTTTGTCAAAATGTAGCATTCGCTGACAAAGTTTGTGTGCGGAGTAATTGTTCCCGGAGCTGCCAATACTTGACCGCGCTCTACTTCTTCACGCTTTGTTCCGCGAAGCAATACACCGATATTATCGCCGGCTTCACCTTCATCCAACAACTTACGGAACATTTCAATTCCGGTGCAGGTTGTTTTTGCTGTCGGTTTAATTCCTACGATTTCAATATCATCACCTACGTGAATTACACCACGCTCTACACGACCGGTAACAACTGTTCCGCGGCCGGAAATTGAAAATACATCTTCAATCGGCATCAAGAACGGTTGATCTTTTGGTCTTTCCGGTTGCGGAATGTAAGAGTCAACAGCCTTCATCAATTCAATGATGGAATCGTGACCGATTGTTTTGTCGCCGTCTTCCAATACTGCCAATGCCGAACCCTTAATGATAGGAATTTCGTCTCCAGGGAAACCGTAAGAACTCAACAAATCGCGGATTTCCATTTCTACCAATTCCAACAATTCCGGATCATCTACTTGGTCTACTTTGTTCATGTATACAACAATCGCCGGAACGCCTACTTGACGAGCAAGCAAAATGTGTTCACGAGTTTGCGGCATCGGACCATCGGCTGCAGACACTACCAAAATTGCTCCATCCATTTGTGCGGCACCGGTAATCATGTTTTTAACATAGTCGGCGTGGCCCGGACAATCTACGTGTGCATAGTGGCGGTTTGGTGTTTCGTATTCAACGTGGGATGTTGAAATGGTGATACCGCGGGCTTTTTCTTCAGGTGCTTTATCAATTTGATCATAAGCTGTGAAGCTTGCGCCGCCTTCTTCTGCCAATACTTTGGTGATTGCTGCTGTCAAGGTTGTTTTACCGTGGTCAACGTGGCCGATTGTGCCGATGTTGCAGTGCGGTTTGTTTCTTTCAAATTTTTCTTTTGCCATTGTTTATTTCTCCAATAAAATAAATTTTTGATTTTTCGGAACGGGAGGTTGGCATACCTCCCTTCCGAGGTCTTTAACATTAAAACTTATTATGCGTTTTTAGCCTTAATTGAATCGGCTACATCCTTAGGAACTTCAGCATAATGATCAAAAATCATTGTGAACTGAGCGCGTCCTTGGGAAAGTGAACGCAAAGTATTTACGTAACCGAACATATTTGCCAAAGGAACAAATGCATCAACAACGCGAGCATTTCCTCTTTGGTCCATACCGTTAACCAAACCACGACGTGAGTTTAAGTCACCGATAATGTCACCCATATATTCTTCAGGGGTTACAACTTCAACTTTCATAATCGGTTCCAAGAGTTTCGGACTTGCCTGTTTCATACCTTCACGGAAGGCAGCACGAGCGGCAATTTCAAAACACATAACATTGGAATCCACTTCATGGTATGCACCATCATACAAAGTTGCTTTTACACCGGTTACCGGATATCCGGCAAGAACACCGGCATCCATTGCGGAACGCAAACCTTTTTCAACACCGGGGATATATTCCTTAGGAACGTTACCGCCGACAACGGTGTTATTAAATTCAAATCCGGTATGATCTTCTGTCGGTTCAAACTTAATTTTAACTTTAGCGAACTGACCGGCACCACCGGATTGTTTTTTGTGAGTATATTCAATATCACAAGGTTTGGTAATTGTTTCACGGTAAGCAACTTGCGGATCGCCGACATTTGCATCAACTTTGAATTCACGACGCAGACGATCAACGATAATATCCAAGTGCAATTCACCCATACCGGCAATGATTGTTTGACCGCTTTCCAAGTCTGAAGTAACTTTGAAAGAAGGGTCTTCCATAGCCAAACGAGACAAAGCCAAGCCCATTTTTTCAACGTCGGCTTTAGTTTTAGGTTCAACTGCCAACTGAATAACCGGCTCAGGGAATACCATGTTTTCCAAAACAATCGGCTTATCGGAATCACAAAGAGTATCACCTGTGGTGGTATCTTTCAGACCGGCCAAAGCGATAATATCGCCGGCATAAGCCTCTTTAATGTCTTCACGCTTATTGGCATGCATCAAAAGCATACGACCGATACGCTCTTTTTTGTCTTTAACGGAGTTGTAAACGTATGAACCGGCTGTCATTTTACCGGAATAAATACGTGTGAATGTCAAAGAACCTACGAACGGGTCGTTCATAATTTTGAAGGCAAGAGCAGACAACGGTTCGTTATCTGACGGATGACGTTCAGCCTCTGTTTCGGAATCCGGCAAAGTTCCTTTAATAGCCGGAATATCCATCGGTGAAGGCAAATAATCAATAACAGCATCCAAAAGCGGTTGAACACCTTTATTTTTGAAGGCAGTTCCGCACAAAACCGGAACAAAATCCTGTGCCAATGTGCCCTTACGGATGCACTTTTTAATGGTTTCAACAGGAATTTCTTTTCCTTCCAAATAGTCTTCCATGGCGTTTTCATCTTCTTCAACAGCCATTTCAACCAACTTATTATGATATTCGTTAGCTTTGTCAAGCATATCTGCCGGAATATCGCGCTCTTCAATCGGAGAATCTGCGGTATCACCGGTATAGATAATCGCTTTCATTTTAACCAAATCAACAACACCTTTGAAGTCTGCTTCAACACCGATTGGGAGTTGAATAGCCATCGGGCGGGCGCCCAAACGATCAACAATCATATCCAAGCAACGATAAAAGTTTGCGCCGATACGATCCATCTTGTTGCAGAAGCAAATTCTAGGCACACCATATTTATCAGCCTGTCTCCAAACGGTTTCGGATTGCGGTTCAACACCGGCAACGGAATCAAATACGGTTACGGCACCATCCAATACGCGAAGCGAACGTTCAACTTCAACAGTGAAGTCAACGTGGCCCGGAGTATCAATGATGTTAATGCGGTGACCTTTCCAATAACAGGTTGTAGCAGCAGAAGTAATGGTAATACCGCGTTCTTGCTCTTGCTCCATCCAGTCCATTGTTGCAGCACCGTCATGAACTTCACCGATTTTATGGCTGATACCGGTGTAATACAAAATACGTTCTGTTGTTGTGGTTTTACCGGCATCAATATGAGCCATGATGCCGATATTTCTATATAATTCCAATTTATGTGTTCTTGGCATATTTTATTCCTGTGCTTAGAACTTGTAGTGAGCGACTGCTTTGTTTGCTTCTGCCTTACGGTGAGTATCTTCACGCTTTTTATTTGCAGAACCTTTGTTGGCAAAAGCATCAAGCATTTAGTTGG
>JAFUTN010000045.1 GCA_017484225.1 Alphaproteobacteria bacterium | reverse complement strand
GCCGTCATCTTGAGGGATTCCCACGTCGCTACGCTCCTCGGAATGACCGTAAGGTAGGAAACGTCATTGCGAGGGAGTGAAACGACCGTCGCAATCTCCTTGAACAAAGATCTCCTGTTTCAGGAACGGAGTTTATTGTTATGCACTGCATAATAACAAACACTTTCTTGCTTAAAAAGATCTTTACGGGGAGATTTCCACGTCGCTACGCTCCTCGGAATGACAAATACACAGTCATCTTGAAGCCTAAGCGGAAGAAAACAACACATACAACGTGAGAATCGCTTTTGATACATCAAGCTGACCGTTTATAAAATAATCTTGCGCAGTATTCCTCCGGCTTCAACAAGCAATTTTTCCGCTTCGGTTTTGGACACATTTTTTGACAACATTACACAAGCGATTTTCACACTTTGCGCTTCAGCCAACGCACTCTCCGCTTTTTCGCCCTCAACACCCGTAATCTCTTTGATAAAGCGCAAAGCGCGTGCGCGCAGTTTTTCGTTGCTCACAGACAAATCAATCATATAGTTTTTGTAGGTTTTTCCGGTTTTAATCATCACTCCGGTAGATATCATATTCAGAACCATTTTTTGCGCCGTGCCGGCCTTCATCCGTGAAGAACCGGTGACCGCCTCCGGACCGACAATCGGACATATAAAGATATCGGCATATTCCTTCATTTTGGCATCCGGATTGGAACTGACCGCTATTGTTAAGGCTTTTTTATATTTTGCCATGCGCAAAACTTCAACAACATAGCGCGGATTTCCGCTTGCCGAAACGGCAATAACCGTGTCTTTAGCAAAAACATGGAAATCAGCCATATCAAGGCGAGCCATTTCAATACTGTCTTCCGAATTTTCCACAGATTCGCGAATCGCTTTTTCTCTTCCGGCAATAAAGGCCTGAAACAAATCTTTATCGGCACTGTATGTCGGCGGCATTTCCGAAGCGTCTAAAATACAGATTCTACCGCTGGTGCCGGCTCCGAAATACCCGATTTTACCGCCTTTTTTCACCCGTTCGGTAATTTCATCAATCGCCAAACCGATTTTGGAAATCTCCTTTTCAACAGCCAAAGCCACTTTTTTGTCTTCGTTATTAATCATTTTGGCGATATTTTCGCCGTTTTGTAAATCAATATCCACAGTATCAGGATTATGTTTTTCGGTAACAGACAGCATATTATACCTCACAAATTCAACATCTTACGCAAGAATATCACAGATATTTTAACAAAACATAAAAAAATGATTGACATTTGAATAAAAATAATGATTATAGGCAAAGAGAAATCAAGTTGATTTGTCTTACGACCCCGAACGGAAGATTTTATGGAGGGGTGGCAGAGCGGTCAAATGCAACGGACTGTAAATCCGTCGACTTTCGTCTACGATGGTTCGAATCCATCCCCCTCCACCACTTAAATCCCTTTGGGGTTTTGATTTCAATATTAAGTAAGCGGGTGTAGCTCAATGGTAGAGCAGAAGCCTTCCAAGCTTACTACGGGGGTTCGATTCCCCTCACCCGCTCCAATCTCCTTAATATTGATAAGTCTTTAACATTATAAATTACAGGAAAATAAACAATGGCAAAAGAAAAATTTGAAAGAAACAAACCGCACTGCAACATCGGCACAATCGGCCACGTTGACCACGGTAAAACAACCT
>JAFUTN010000044.1 GCA_017484225.1 Alphaproteobacteria bacterium | reverse complement strand
TTAAGCAAATGGGGATTTTTGTGATGTTCTTCCTCTCGGTGCTGTTTAAAACGGATAAATTCACACCGCAAAAACTCCTTGCCCTTATCCTCGGATTTATTGCCATTACCGGTCTGTATTTTAACTAAAATCAAGATTCATCCCTCCAAACCGTAAGCCATCTTATTACCGTCATCCCTCGATTTTGCACTGCAAAATCGTCAAGGGATCTTCAAATTTTTTAGAACGAGATGCAAAATGCAGCAACAGAAAACTGTTATTATTGCCGGTTTCGGCGGTGTCGGCAAAACAACGCTGGCAAAAAAATATAAGAACGTTTTGGATTTGGAATCTACGCCGTATAAATATGTGGTCCTTCGGAACATAATTTTATTTGACATCTGAGACAGAGTGGCATAATGTCTTGGAAAAGGCGGTAAAAATGTTAAAATTAGCGGTTCATCTTCATATATATTATCAGCAAATGTGGGACGATATTCGGACTTATCTGGAAAATATCGGTGATTATCCTTATCATTTGTGCGTTACACTGAGCGCGGATAACAATGAACTGAAAAAGCAAATATCTGATTTTCATCCTGACTGTGAGTTTGCTGTTTTGGAAAATCGCGGATATGATGTTGCGCCTTTTATTTGGTTTTTGCACCATACCGATTTGCAAAAATATGATTTGATTTTGAAGATACATACCAAAAATCGCTTCGGCGGAGTGGATACTTTAATAAACGGAAGGTATTTGAGCCGCAAGCTCTGGTGGAATTGTTTGATTGGTGATTTAATCGGTTCGGCAAAAATTTTTAAGAATAACATAAAAGCATTCAAAGATGAAAAGTTGGGGATGATAGGCTCACGCTATTTGATTACTGCTGATGATTCAAATTCTGCACCTGTGCGCCGTTCCGTGATTTCGCACATGAAAAAACTGGGGTATCAAAATTTTGAGTTTTTGTATGTTGCCGGAACAATGTTTTTTGTGCGGGCATCATTAATGCAAGTTATCAAAGAAAACTATGATTTTAAAGATTTTGAACTGACTGATGCCAAAATAAAAAACGGTTCGCTTGCTCATGTTATGGAGCGTTTGTTCGGTTGTGTTGTCGGTGCGCAAGGGTATACCATTAAAGGAATTTATTTTGCAGTGAATATTTCCATGAAAGCGCAAATCATCAGAATAAAACGCTTTTTTTATCAAAAAAAGAAAACCCAAAAAGGTTTTCTCATTATTAAAATCTGTAAAATTCCGGTTTGGCATCAAAAAGTTACAACCGAATTACCAAGAATTTAATCCTTTGTTCCTTGCCATTTCTTCCAATCGGCTGATTCTTTCTTCTGTTGCCGGATGAGTGCTGAACAGGCTTTTTATGCCGGCAAACGGATTAACTATGAACATGTGAGCGGTTGAAGGGTGAGATTTGTTTTGCAGCGGAATTTGCTTGCTGTATGTTTCCAATTTTTGTAAAGCGTTTCGCAAATACAACGGATTGCCGGAAAACTCGGCACCGGCTTCATCTGCCATAAATTCGCGTTTACGGGATATGGCCATTTGCATAATCATTGCGGCAACGGGAGCCAGAATAATGAGCAACACGTTTCCTCTGCCGCGTTGATTTTGCCTGCCGCTGATGTTTACCATGTTGGAGATTGCACCGGCAAAGGTAGCGGCAATAGTGCTGATTAAAATATCATGATGCTGCACGTGTCCGAGTTCGTGACCTAACACTCCGGAAAGTTCGTCTTCATCCATCAACTCCAACAATCCTTGAGTGCAGGCAACGGCTGCATGTTCGGGATCTCGTCCGGTGGCAAACGCATTCGGTTGGTTTTCCGGAATAATGTATACTTTCGGCATCGGTAAACCGGCGCGGTTTGCAAGTTTGCTCACAATCCAATACAGTTTTGAGTTACTGTTCGGGGTTACTTCCTGACCGTGGTATGCCCTTATAACCATTTTATCGCTGAACCAGTAGCTGTAAAGGCTCATAGCGGCGGCAATTCCCAAACCGATAGCCATTCCGCGCGGACCGCCCAAGGCATTGCCAATGATGCCGAACAAGGCAACAAGCCCGAAGATGAGAATAAAAGTTTTTATGCTGTTGGTAAACATGACAGTCTCCATTACGTTAATATTTACCGACGATTTTATACCTATATAATTTTTTGTAAATAGTTTCCTTTACTTTTTGTCAGCTCAGGTGTAAATTATACCCGAAATTTCAGTAATTCTTAAAATTATCAGGTATGAAAAAGGTATTATTTATTTTGAGTGTGGTTCTTTTTTGCGTTTCGTGCGATAAAGAACCGATTTATGAGAGTGAACCTGTCCATCCGGAGAGAGCTTGGGAAGACGGTGACAACAACGGTGGCGACAACGGCAACAACGGTGACAACAACGGTGGTGACAACGGCAACAACGGTGACAACAACGGTGGTGACAATTCCGGAAGTGCGAAAGAACAGAATCAGAATCGCACAATTACCAGATTGTATTCTGCCGTGATGCGGCGTGAAATTCCATATCCGTTTAAGGCCTATTTTATGGAAATAGACGGAAAGGAATACTACTATATGCTGCGTTACTATTTTAACCATGAGTTGAAGGTCGGTGACAAAATCAGCTTTACGGTTTCTCCGTTCTGCCCCAATGAAATTTCGTCAATCAACGGATACAGCTTGGGTGACGGTAGTGATGCCGGCGGTGGCGGTTCGTCCGGAATGGGAAAGTATTTAGTTACTTCCGATCCGATTGAAGCAACAATCTTCGGGTATTTTCCGATGAAAATTTGCTATTCTTTAAGTCTGGTTCCGTTTGATTCGTGGTGTATTGTGACTACAGACGGCAATCTGATTTACATGAAAAAAAGCAAATTTAAGGACTTTGATTTGGGCGACAGAATTGTTTATAATGTTTATACACTGTTCCCCAATGAGGTTGTGGCTATCAAAAAACTCTGATTTTATCCCCGAATTTCGGGGATTTTTTTATTGCCTGATGCCGCAAAATCAGATAGCATACAAAAAAATACTAAAGGAGTTTGGTTGTGGAAAAGGTTGTTAAAGTCGGCGTCTGTGTTTATATTTTTAATGAAAAACATCAAATTTTGTTAGGGTTGAGAAAAAGTTTGCATGCTAAAGGAACGTGGTGTCCTCCCGGTGGGCATTTGGAATACGGCGAAACAAATGAACAAGCAGTGATTCGTGAAACTAAAGAAGAAACCGGAATTGATATTTCGGCACATGATTTGCATTTTATCGGCGTCACGAATGATTTTTTTTTCCGAAAGCGGAAAGCATTACATAACTTTGCATTATGCTTGTTACAAATATAGCGGAACTCCTCAGGTTACGGAACCTGAAAAATGTGAAAAGTGGTGTTGGTTTAAAGCTGATGGGTTGCCGGAGAAAATGATGCTGCCGAATATGAATTTGTTGCAACAAAATCCGGATATTTTAAATGGTTAAATAAGGTGCGGGCAAATATCGGCAGAAAAACTCAGATTGTTTTGGCCGCGCGGCTCAGATAATCATCATAAATTCTCTGATTATTGCTGGGATAGGCAATTCGTCCGCACACAATTTTGTTGTCGGAGTTCATAATTTCCGGAATCGGCCATATTTTATTCTCTAATTTGTGATAGGCTAAATCGGCAAACAAACGTGCTTCCATAAAATCTCCGAAATCAGATGTTTTAATTTCACATTTTTTAGAAAAACGTGCCGACAATGCTCGGAATTTTTCTTGATGTTCCGGTAAAATAAAGGCAGTTCCGTTCAATAATGCGGCAAAACTTTGTTTTACGACCGGATTTTTCCAACCGCCGCCGAATAATATCATTCTGCTTGGGAGAATAATGTTTGGCGGAATCATGGAAAGGCTGTAAACGGCGATATATGCGGCAAAATACTCAAATGTGCGTATGGCGTCGGCAAACGGAATATTATTTTGCTGCACATAATCAAAAATTGCTGCCTTGTGATAATATGCCGGATCGCCTGATTTCGGTAACGGTGTTTCATAATATTCTTGTCCGCTCGCAAACAAAAATTGCAACATTTTTACGTCTAAATTCCCTTGTGAACCGAAAATTCCGTCTTTGTCATAAGGTTGATTTTTTTGTTGCCGAACATAGTTGTCCGTATATTCGTTAAATGGTCCGCAATCGCTTCCGAACAGAGCTTTGTTTTCGGATACTATGGAAAAATTGGATGTATTTCCTCCGTTAAAATAACACCCCGAACCTTCGGTTGCGGCAATTCTGGCATTGTGCGGAGGAGCTAAAGGGGCGCCCTCAAATCCGTTCATTAAATAGTCGGAGCGAAAATCGTAAATCACCGGAATTTGTGTTAAATCAGCCAGCATTTTGCCGGAACCTATTTGTAAAGTGTAAGGTGAGGAATGTTCTTTTGCGGCCTTTGACGGAGGATTATGATCAAGTGTTTTTCCGTGAAAACCGATGGCATCTATTGTTGTTTTGTCAATGTTGTTTATTTGACACATTTCATTAATACATTCGGCAATACCGGTTATATACTCATTATGAATTTGTTTGAATTCCGGTATTTGTAATATTTGTTCTTTGGTTTTGTTACAAACTCTTTGTCTGAGATATTCCGTTTTTTGTTGCATATCTGCCGAATAAGGCCGAGAAAATGAACAAATATCGTTCATCTTCTCATCATCAAATTCGGTTAATACCAAGTCAATCGCATCCATGGAATTTCCGGTCATATTGCCGATAATTCTTCGCTTTGACATTTATTTTTCCATAGAAATTGCTTGTTTCGGGCAGGCGTGCGAACAAAGAGAACATCCGACACAAGCTGCTTTGTTTACGGTGATTTTTTTGCCGTCAAAGGAGAGGGCGCTGTGCTCGGATTCATCACATACCGTTACGCACTTTTGGCACTTTATGCACAAATCGTCGTTAATTTGCGGATAAAACTGTTCCGATTTCGGTAATTTTTCATGCGAACTCAAATTAGGAATAGCTTTGTTTTTTATGTCTGAAGGAGAGTTAAAACCTTTTGTTTCCAAATAGTGCAACAGTCCGGATTTTAAGGCTGAAATTACGGCATATCCGTTAATCATTACCTCTGTGCAGACTTGGACCGCATCAGCACCCACTGTGATGTATTCGGCAGCATCATGCCAGTTGGAAATTCCGCCTATACCCAAAATCGGCAATGATGAATTTTGGCGTATTTGAGCAACGCAGCGCAATCCGATTGGTTTTACGGATGAACCGGAATATCCTCCGAATGTGGATTTCCCGTTAACATTCGGCATTGGAATAAACGTATTTAAATCAACCCCCATCATTGATTGCACCGTATTAATTGCCGATATTCCGTCTGCACCTGCTTTTTCTACGGCCATAGCAATTTCGGCTATGTTTGTTACATTCGGAGAAAGTTTTACGAATACCGGTTTTGCGGCAACTTCTTTTACCCACTTTGTGATTTGTGCCGAAATTTCAGCGTTTGTTCCTATTGCCATTCCGATACCTTTTTCCGGCATACCGTGAGGGCATGAAAAATTCAATTCATAGGCGCTGATTTCGGAATTATTCAGAGTTTTCACCAAATTTTGCCATTCTTCTTTTATTACCGGAGCCATAATGCTGGCAATTTGAATTTTGGTAGGGTGTTTTTGTTTCAAAAATTTAATACCGTCCAGCCATTGTTGTAAAGTCAGATGACTCAATAATTCAATGTTTTCAAAACCGTAAACTTTATTTCCGGCACGCCATGCGGCATAGCGTTGACTTGCTTCAATCATTTCCAAATTATCCGGAGTGATTGTTTTTAATACCGCACCGCCCCAGCCGAGAGTAAATGCTTTATCAATACTGTCAATACGTGCGGTCGGCGGGGCTGAAGCTAAAATAAAAGGGTTTTCAAAATCAATTCCCAAAACAGATGTTTGCAGTGTGGTCATAATCTTTCTCCTTGATAAGTGTTTCAGTTCAATGGGTTGTATTTTAATGAAAAAAAATTAAAATTTTCTGAAAATTATGTGAAATATTCTCGCGTTGACAATATCGGCAAATTGTTATACAAACAATGAAAAATACAGTTAGGAAAAGATATGAAAAAACAAGAATTACTGGCACCTGCCGGAGATATTGAAGCGGGATATGCGGCACTTTATTACGGTGCAGATGCCGTGTATTTGGGATTGTCAAAATTTTCAGCTCGGGCAAATGCGACTAATTTTGATGAATCTGCACTTGATGAATTTACGGCTTATGCTCATTTTTTAAAGCGTAAGGTATATGTTGCGCTTAATACTCTGCTGCAGGAAGGTGAATTGCCGGAGCTGATAAAAAGTTTGGATATTTGCACACGTTGCCATGTGGATGGCTTGATTATTCAAGACTTGGGTGTGGCAAGAGTGATGAAAGAGCAATATCCGTGGTTTGAAATGCACGCCAGCACACAAATGGCTGTTCATAATAAAGAGGGTGCGTTATTCTTGAAAAAAATGGGTTTTAAACGCGTTGTGTTGGCGCGTGAACTCACACTTAGCGAAATAAAAGAAATAGCAGCAATACCTGATTTGGAAACCGAAGTATTTATTCATGGTGCGCTTTGTTATTCTTACAGCGGAATATGTCAGTTTTCGGCGATGGAATACGGTCGCAGCGCAAACCGCGGAAAATGTATGTATCCTTGCCGTGCCGAATTTTTGTGTAACGGTAAAAAAAGTCATTTGTTTTCCATGAAAGATATGGCGTTGGAAAAAGATGTTCTTAAGCTTCCGGCAGATTCGCTGAAAATAGAAGGACGTAAAAAATCAGCCTTATATGTTGCTGCCGTTACCGACTACTATCGCCATATTTTAGACGGTGATGATAATGTTGCGAAAAGAGCTGAAAATATAAAGCAAATTTTTTCACGTCCGTGGTGCAAATTTCATTTTAACGGTAAAGACAAAAATATAATTGATCGCAATTTTGTCGGGCATAGAGGATTGCATATAGGAAAGGTTGAGGGAGTTGCTCACAATCGTCTGTATTTCAAAACTTTGCATAAAATTTCCCGTTATGACGGTTTGCAAATAGATGTTGCCGGTGATGAAAAACCGTTCGGATTTTCGGTTCAAAAGTTATGTGTTAATCATAAAAGTGTTTTTTCTGCCGATAAAGGTTGCTCCGTAGAGATAGAGTTACCTAATAATTATCCGACACTTTCTAAGGGTGAAAATGTGTATTTGGCATCTTCAAGTGAGGTTAAAGGTGCTTATGATTATGAAAAACCTAAACCAAACTTATATAAGAATACCAATAAGATAAACGTTGAAGTTAATGTATCTAATGAAGATATTTTCGCTTGTTGTGATAATTTTGAATTTTCGGTTACCGGAAAGTTTTTGCCGGCGGAAAATCCGGAAAAAAGTTTAGATGCAATTCGGAAAGCATTTGCAAAAACCGGTGATACTAAATTTGAGCTGAATAAATTGACTATACATAATCCGCAAAATTTGTTTGTTCCCGCATCTATGGCTAATGAATTGCGGCGCGGACTGTATGCGAAAATTAAACCGGAAATAAAACAAGGTAAGCTGCCGGAAACAGATGTGCCTTTACAAAGTTCCGAAAAGCGCCGGTTTGTGATAAAGGTAGATAATTTGGATTATTTGAAACTCATTGATTTGGAAAATATTGCGGAAATTGTGTGGTTGATAAACCCGCAGAGTGATATAAGCCGGTTAAATGAATTGCCGAAAAATAAAATCAGAATAGCTTTACCTACGGTTTGTCGTCATCCGAAAATTTATGAAAAAATTATAGCAAAATTGCTCTCCGAAGGATATAAGAAATGGGAAATCGGCAATTATTGGGGATTTAGCGTTTTGTCTGACTGCGGTTTGGATATAGCGACGGATACATCTTTGTATATGTTAAATACTCAGGCTATGCAAATGGCAAAAGATATGGGTGTGTCTGTTGTTAATTTATCGGTTGAAGATAATTGTTCAAATATTTGTAATATCACAAATAAATCTCAAATTAAAACGAGCGTTGTTATCTATCAGAATGTGCCTTTGTTTAATAGTGTCGGTTGTATCCGAGACAATGATTGCAAAAATTGTGAGCAGGGTGAAAAGTGGTTTGATTTGGCCAAAGACGGTAAAAAATTTAAGGCATTGTCGCGTGATTGTCAGATGATGATATTTGATGATAGGCCGTATTGCATAGCATCTGAAGCTGCAAAAATAAATGCTGACTTTTTGCGGATGGACTTTTGTTATATGCCGTATTCAGCCGAAAAGGTAAAAAGTATCACCGATAAGCTTATGTGTTTTGAAGATATTAAAGATTCCATGAAGGCTAATTTTCTTAATAATAATCTGTAATTAATGAAGCAGGGCAATAAAAAAAACTCCGGTTTTTCCGGAGTTTTTTTTTGGATTTTCAAATACATTATTCCAAAAAGTATTCAACGGTTGATACAACGCGAACCTTTTTATTGATTTGTTGTGAAGCAACGGCATTTGCAGTGTCATCACGCGGCAAAATTGAAAAGACACCTTGATTTGCCGTATGAATTTTGCCGACTTTACTGTTGCTGCTTTTTGCAAATTCAATAGCTGCTTCACGTGCATTTTTTGTTGCTTCTTCAAGCATTTGCGGCTTTATTTCGTTTAATTTCGTGAAAATATACGAAACCGGATAACCGTTTTGGCTGTCAAAAACTATTCCTTGTGCAATCAGCTCGCTGATTTTTGTTAAAGATTCGGCAACTAAATTAACTTTGTTTGAACGAACTGTGATTGTTTGATTCAAAATAAAACGAGACGAAATCACGTCATTTCCGCGCCAAGGATTTGCCATCAAATCATTGGTTTCCAATCGTCCGCTTTCAATTTCTTCGGCCGTAAAACCTTGTGCCAACAAAAAGTTGTTAATCAAGTTTGCCTGATGGGTCATTTCAGCCTGACTTTTTCCTAAGTCATTGCCCGTGGTTACAAATTTTAAATCCCATACAGCCAAGTCGGAAACGACATCTTTTTCGGCCAAACCTTTAACACTTACGGTATTGTGGTTTGTTTTTGCCTGATAGTAATAGTAGCCGGGGAAAAAACCACCCATGGTCAAACCCAAAGCAATTAGCAATGCCCCCAATACGCCTCCTTTGGCTGGTATCGGATGACGTCTTTTAAACGGAGAAAATTTTGCTCCGTCTGTTCTTTTTTCTTTATTAAAATCAATCATTTTTCTCTCCTTTTTCTTTATTTTCTTCACGGTATTTTTCCAACTTTTTAAGCAATCTGGAACGTTTCAGGCGGCTCAAATGGTCAATGTATAAAATACCGTCCAAGTGGTCTATTTCGTGTTGTAAAATAATAGCCAAAAGGTCTTCTGCTAAAATTTCCTGTTCTTTGCCGTTATAATCTAAAAAATGCACTCTTATTTTTTCATGGCGCTCAACATCTGCTCTTTGATCCGGCAAAGATAAGCACCCTTCGCAAAACAATACTTTTTCTTCAGATTTCCAAATAATTTCAGGATTAACCAAATACATCGGGTTACGCAAACTTTCATCTTTATCGCTCGGGTTATCATCAAGCACAATAACCCGTTTGGAAACTCCGACTTGCGGAGCTGCCAAACCGCATCCCTTATCGGCATACATAGTTTCCAGTATATCATCTAAAAACTTGCGCATTTCATCATCAACTTTTGTTACTCGTTCGCACTTTTTGCGCAAAATCGGGTGAGGGTATTCGTAAAGTTTTAAGATTGCCATTTACTCAGCTCCTGACGGATTTTGCAATTTGATCCAGCACGGCATTAACCATTTTCGGTTCGTTTTTGGTGAAAAAAGCATAAGCCAAGTCAACGTATTCCTGAATCAAAACTTTGGTATCCACATCAGTTGTATGCGCCAGTTCATACACTGCGCAAAGCAACAGGGCTTGCATTGTTCCGTTCATTTTTTCATACGACCATTCACCGTGTAAATAGGAGTTAAGCGATTTTTCCAAATCTTCTTTGCTGCTTTGAATGCCGCGAACCAAGTTTTCAAAATATTCCGTATCTATGGCACCGACTTCCACCAATTCTTCGTTGCTTCCGTCTGCATTTTCTTCAATCACGAAACGTCCTACTTTTCCTTGAACAAAGTCTTCAATAACCTCGTCCACCGGAAGCTGACCGAATTGAGCCATATAACAAGCCTGAACGGCAGCCAATCTTGCTCCTGATTTCATTTTAATTTTTTCCGAAATAAATTTACTCATCAGTTTTCCTCCAAACTGTTATCTTCTTCATGATTGGTTAATTTTTCTATTGTCGCCACAAAATCTTCCAAATCTTTAATGCTTCTGAAATCTTTGTAAACGGAAGCAAAACGTATATAGGCAATATTATCTAAGCGGGATAGTGCTTCCATAACGCTTTCACCTATTTTAACGGTTGTTATTTCACTATCTCCCGAACTCTCAAACTTACGTTGCAAAGAATTAACTATTTTTTCTACCCTTTCCGCAGAAATAGGACGTTTGCGGACAGCCAACGAAATTGACTTTTCTAATTTGTCGCGGTCAAAAAGTGTTTTTTCTCCGTTTTTTTTCACCACAATTAATTCTCTCAGTTGCACTCTTTCAAATGTTGTAAAACGCGAACCGCATTCCGGACATTCACGGCGGCGGCGCACGGATGAATTATCATCAGTGTTGCGAGAGTCTTTTACCTGAGTTTCTTCGCATCCGCAAAAAGGACACTTCATGATTGCAATGCTCCTTTTTTAATAAGTTCTTCCGTTACCTGATACAATTTAGAAGAATATCTTGCGCCTTTTATAAGAACGGTATCGTTGTTTTGCAATAGTTCATTATACAAAAAGTCAGCAACATTTTCTTTGTTATCAAAGTAATATTGTATTTTGTCTTCGCCTAATCGGGCTAACATATCTTTCATTTCCGGACAAACACCGACCACAATATCAATATCTGTCTTTTTAAGATGGTCACCTATTTCAATATGTCTTTCTTTTGAGGTTTTTCCCAGTTCGGCCATTTTACCCAGAACAGCTATTTTTCTACCGTTTGTCTTCATTTCGTTAAGAGCGGAAATTGCAAACAACATAGCTTCAGGTTGTCCGGAGTAGCTGTCATCAATCAAGGTATAAATGCCTTTTCGGCACTTCAACTTGTGCTTTTTTCCTCTTCCTTCAAGAGCCCCGAAGTCCTTAATATAAGAAGCCGCTTTTTCAACATCAAGCCCGAGAGCCTGAATAACACTTAAAGCGCACCAAGCATTATACAGATGGTGTTCACCGTTTTCCTGAACCGTAAAGTTATCACTGGGGTGTTTGTTTTTCCCGAACGTGATTATTTCTGCCTGACGGCTTTGTGCCTCGGCAACCAAAATATCGGCAAAGTTGGTGTCTTCATTAATGATTGCTTTGCCGCCTTTTTGGGGTAAACCCTCAAAAATTTCTGCCTTTGCATGGGCAATACCCGCAAAATTTTCAAAAAATTCAATATGCATCGGATATACGTTGGTAACAACGGCAATATCCGGTTTTACTAAATTTGTAAGGTGTGAAATTTCTCCTTTTGCGCTCATACCCATTTCAATAACGGCATAATCGGCACTCATGTCTAAGTCACACAAACAGCGCGGCACACCGACATAGTTGTTGTGATTTCCCGCTGTTGCATAAGTTTTCCCGAATTTGGAAAGTAAAAAGGCGATTTCTTCTTTAGTGGTTGTTTTTCCGGCACTACCGGTTAGCCCGATAACTTTGCCTTTGAATAAACTGCGATTATATGCACCGATTTGTCCGAAAGCGATTAAAGTATCTTTAACAATCAACTGATTCTGCAACGGAATGTCATTAATCTGATGGTCAACAACAACCAGTTTGCATCCTTTTTTATAAACATCAGGCACAAAATTATGTGCATCAAATTTTTCTCCGCGCAGGGCAATAAACAGGCTGTTGGCATTAATATTTCTGCTGTCGGTTGAAACGTCATCTATTTCAACATCAACAACTTGGTCCGAAACATTAAGAATCTGCCGTAATTTATCAGAGCTGATTTTCTGCATTTTATTTTTCAATATCCTGACTTGTTTTAACGTAATTTTCCACCATAACCGCAGCTCGCTTCGGCATTGCAACCGTTCCCGGACCGGCAATACATCCGCCCTCGCAACACATAACTTCTACCATGTTGGCATCTCCGGTCCCTTTGCCGGCAAACATTTTGAGTTGGCGAATGGTATCTTTATTTAATCCGTCAATTTTAATCGGTTTGTATTCAGCTTTGTCGCCGATAACAAAAGCAACCGCGCCGGCAACACCGCCCGACAGCGGATATTTGCGGCCTTGTCCGGAAGATTCTACGGCAAACTTATCAGCCTCCATTTCGGCAACATTAATATCGGCGGCGGCAAACATAGCTTGAACTTCTTCAAAAATTAAAACATTGTCAACATCCGGATTGCGTTCTGCTTCCAGTCTTTTAGCCAGACACGGACCGACAAACACTGATATATATCCCGGTAATTCTTTACGAACAATTTGGGCAATATAATACATCGGACTGCCGGAGTTTGAAATAAACGGCTTTATTTCAGGAATGTGCTTTTCAGCGGCACGCATCCATGCCGGACAGCAAGATGTGGTCATAAATTTTGCCCCTTCGTGCATACGTTCAATAAATTCGGCCGCTTCTGTGGTGGTGGTTACATCAGCACCTTGAGCCACTTCCACAACCTCATCAAATCCGAGCTTTTTGAAAGCGGCAATAACTTTGCCTAAATCGTTACCGAATTGTCCCACAACTGCCGGAGCCAACATTGCCACGGTTTTTTGCTGCGGGTTTTTGATTGCTTTCAGCACATCAATCATTTGAGAGTTATGAACAATGGCACCGAACGGACAAGAGTGAATACACTTACCGCAAGAAATACATTTATCATAGTCAATATGCTCCACTCCGCTTTCATCTTTCGTAATTGCACCGACAGGGCAGGCATCTTCACATGGAACTACGGCTTTGTTGATTGCTCCGTAAGGGCAGTTCCCGTGACATAGTCCGCACTTAATACATAAGCTTTGGTTTATATGAGCCTGTTTTTCTACCGTGATTGCCTTTTTCGGACAGTTTGTTTCGCACGGACGGGCAACGCATCCGCGGCACATATCGGTCACGGTATATTGTAATTTCATACAGGCATTACAAGCTTCCGGCAAAACGGAAACGGTTGCCGGTTCTAATTCTTTGCGCTCAATGGCTTTGCGGGCAAAATCTGACAACGGGGCATTATAGTCCTCATTACAAGGTGTAAATCCCATGGCGGCTAAACTTTGAAAACGTGCAATTTTCCTGTCTTGCTCCAAAGATCCGCGTAACGGTTTAGAATCATCGGGAACAATATATTCGGGAATTTTGTCGGCATCTGCAAAATCATTGTTAATAAAACTTTTGGCAACTTCGGTCAAAACCGCAAGGCGGAAAAATGCCGCTTTGTTTTTAGGGTTTAGCATATAAAATACCTTTCTTTCTGTCAGTAAAAAAATAAACTGCGGGTATTATACATTTATAAAGCTAAATTGCAAGGGTTTTATGTGCTAAATAACACGCAAAAAAAAGCTCCGCCTGCTTGGCGGAGCAAAAACTAAATTATTAAAGTTTCATGAAACTATACAATGTTAGTATTGAGCAACTGGTTGAGCAACAACCGGTTGAGGAGCCATTGGCTGCGGAGCCATCGGTTGAGCAACAGGCTGAGCCATAACCGGCTGAGCAACTACACCTTGTCCCGGAACACAATTGCCGGAAGAGCATACTTCTGCACGATTGTAAGGACGTGTTTCATAAGAACTTGTTTCAAATGTGCGCGGTTCATATACTGTGCGGTATGTTGTATTCTTATATACAACTTGAACCGGAGTTCTTACAGTATATTCTCTGGCCGGGCAACCACCGCAGTCATTGTTCAACTGAACAGGAGCGGCAACCGGTTGAGGTGCCGGCTTAATCAATGTATCACTGCAGCTGCTACCGGCATAACGATAGTTATTTGCAGGAACCGGTTCATCACTGGCGCAAGCCGTTAAGCCGGCAACAAGTGCGATAGCCGATATATAAACTAAATTTTTCATTAACATCCTCCGTTAATTTTAACTGTTAAAATTTTTCGTCTACAAAACTACTGATTTTATTATTAACAGAAAATTAATCATTTGTTAAGCATTTTTTAATATTTTTCTGAAAATTTTTTGAAAAATCGGGCAAAATCAACATTTTTTTCCTGTAATTCATCATTTTTTTCTTGTTAATAAAAAAATAAGAAAAAATGCGAAATTGCATAACATATTGATTTGATTTAATTTTTTAAAAAATTCCGATTCGTATAATTGCGGTATGTTTTAAAAAACTGGCAAGTTTTATGAAAAAAATTTTTAACAGGTTAAAATTTAAGAATCTTAATAATTGGGAAAATTAAAGTAAATTAGCGTGTATGTTAAGTTTTTACTGAGTATTTTATAAGTTTTTGCTTGTTTTTTGTTTTTAATTGTTAAAAAAGTTTTTTCTTTGCCGGTTCAAAAAAAATAAACCCCGCCGAAAGAGGAGGGGCTTAGATTAGACTTTTTTAACTTTATTGATTATCCGAATCAACGGAAACCTCAGGTGCTTCTTCGGATGTTTGTTCTTCGGATGTCTTTAAGGCATCAGGCGGAATAATATCCGGCAAAGCTCCGATTGCTTGTTTGCGCTTTAATTTGTTAACAAACTTAATTGAGCGCTGCGCATCCCATTTACGTTTACCTTCTTCGCTTTGGTAAATAATCTTGTATATTTCAATAGCCTGATCAAACTCGGACAACTTTGTAAGACATGATGCCAAACCGTCATACAGTTTGTGTGTGTATCGTCCGTTAACAATAGTCTGAGCCTTTTTGTAACACTTAAGCGCATCTTTGAATTTAAACATTTTCTGATAAACATAACCGATACTAATCCAAGCTTGCAATTCTTGTGAGTTGATGTTCAAGATTTTAGTGAAGCATTTTAAAGCAGAATCATTGTCACCCATCAGTTGATATGTCACACCGATTCCGTTCCATGCTTTTGTATTATACTTGTCACCGGAAAGAACTTTCTTAAAAAATGAAATAGAACGATCGTATTGCTTTAGTTTTTGCAGCGTTACGGCAATGCTGAGCAATGTTTGCGGGTGTTTAGGGTCAACCTTCATTGCTTGTTCCAACACGTCTAAAGCTTCTTTGTATGAAAACATGTGTTGTAAAGCTATAGCTTTTCCGTTCAGTGCTTCAAGAGATGTAATATCGTTAGCATAAGCCTCATCAAAGCAGGCAATAGCCTCTTTATACAAGCCGCGCATACTTAAAGTAACACCTTTGTTGTTTAATACCTCAACAGACTTTGGATTAATAGCCAAAGCCCTGTCAAAACAATTAACAGCGTCGGTATATTTGCTCATTTTTTGATAAGCAAAACCTTGACTGTTCATAGCTTTCCAAGCGCCGGGATTTTCAGCAATAACTTCGGCAAATTTTTGGATTGCCTCTTCATATTGTCCGGCGTCTAACAATTCTTGCCCTCTTTTATAGGCTGTATTTTCATTTAATTTAACCATTTCTACCTCTATTTTGAAACAAAATAATATGTTCAGAAAAATATCACATAGAAAATATTATGTCAAGTTTTTTTAATTTGAGTGTAAATGTTTGAAAATGTGGAATATCTGGGTAAAATTCAATGTGTCTGCACAAAAATTTTTGGCAATTTTTTAATAAATCTCTTTTATTTTGCAAAATTTTTCCGATATTTGTTTCTTAGATTTCTGAATCAGGGTTTAATTTAAATTCTTTCGTTTAGAATTTAAGGCTCAGTAGCAGGCGGAAATTTGAAAACAAAAAGAATCCGAAATTTTTCAATGAAACTTCGGATTTTGTTTTTGGGTGATTTTTCCTATAGTTTATTATTACTCACGCGCTTCCCTCATAACAGTCTTTAAGTATCTTCGCTTTGGACTATTTTCGTTTAAAAGTTTCACATAAGCATCCAGTAATTCAGAAGAGTATTTATATAAACATTTTACAAAGTCATCTTCTCTACACTTCATTTTTTGGAGTAAGCCGTACATAGTATTTCTAAAATCTTTTTTATCTGCATATTTTTCCATGTATAAAACAGCTAAATCGTATGCTTCTTGGCTTCCACAGTCGCCTAGAGCTGCTATTTTCAAATCTATAGCGTAACGATTGTTCGGATTTTTTTGAAGTAAATCATCACAGATAGTAATAGTTTTTGTGTATTCCCTCTTTTTTCTAAGCTCTGCTGCCTTTTGCAGTTCTGTTTTAACTGGTTCAATTAGTGATGGTTGGTCTAAATAAAAATCTTCTAACTCAGCATATTCTTCCGCTAACTCAGCATAATCCTCATTTCTTTGTTCAATCAAATCAGATAAAGTTCCATAAGCATCCTCGTAATATGCACCATCGCAATCATCAATATTAAAACTATCATAATTATCACAATACAAATAGTTTGCTTCTTTGGCTCTTTGATCCATTGTTTCAATTTCTTCTTGCAGAAATTTTTTAATTTCTTTTTTACTTATCATATCTTCTTACCTCTTCCCCTAATCTAAAATCTCTAGTTTTTGAATTCGTCCAACCATAAATGTGCGGTCAGCCTGACGAAGTTCGCAAAAAGCTTGTAAATATAAAGAATCGTCCCTTAAAAACTTAAATAAGTCATATTTGTCATCTAAAGGTCTATTCTTATCTTTTTTAAAATCGCGACCAAAGGCAAGATATTGTGGAACAATGATTCTGGTTGTGATTTCATTTTTGTAGTCAGGATTTGACCAATAGGTTATTTTAAGCTTTTTGCTCTCGGCAATCGCTTGTTTAATTTGTTCTGTATATAAAAGCTTAAGATATATTTGAGCCAAAAGCTGAGTATCAATCAAAGCACCGTGAATCGTACGAGAAGAATTGTCAATATGATAGCGTTTGCAGAGTGTGTCTAAATCATTTTTTTGTTGCGGAAATAAGGCTCGTGCCATTTTTAAGGTATCAATGAATCTAGCCGGCTCATATTCTTTATATTCGGCTTGTTTAAGTTCATTATTTATAAACTTCATATCGAAATTTGCGTTGTGCGCAATCAATTTAGCGTCACCGACAAAATCAATCCAGTCTTGTGCTATTTCTGCAAACGAAGGCTTATCTTCTAAAAATTCTTCCGATAAACCGTGTATTTCAAAGGCTTTTTCAGATACTCTGTGATGTGGATTAATGTATTGATGATATGTTTTGCCGGTCGGAACATGATTTATCAATTCAACAGCAGCTATTTCAACTATTTTTTCACCATCTTCCGGTTTTAATCCTGTTGTTTCGGTATCAAAAACAATTTCTCTTGATTCTTTGTTTAAGAGCAGGTTTGTATTTTCCACTAAAGTAACTCCAATAATTAAAATGCTCAACAAACAGGTAAATAAGCAAATTTTCTTCATTTCCAGTCCTTTCGTTTATAGTTTACAACAAAAAAAGTCGCCGTAAAAGCGACTGGAAGTTGGAAACTATTAATAAGTGTAGTGCGACATATTTGCCTAAAACAGGCATATATCTCTGCAGTTATGTATGACGTTATGCAAACTGCTTATTTTGCCGCCTTCCAGTTATATTCATATATAACCGTCAGTGCGCAAAATTTATGGCTTTACAAACGCTTATCAAGAGGTTTCCACACCACAGACACGTTTTTTACGTATCTGAACAAAGATTAAATTAATATATCAAGATTTTCAAGATATTTTTTGAGTCGGCTGAAAATAAATGAACTGCGACCTTTAATTTAAGTGAAGTTGCTTAAAAATAGGGATATCCGTGCGGATTTCAATATATCGGCAGGAAAATTTTTGGCAGCTTTTTTTTAATATTTCCCTTTTTTTTGCAAAATAGTTCCGGTATTTCTGCTGAAAATCAGCGGAATATGTGCCGAATTCCAATTTTTCGTTACCGAATCTTGCTTCATAAAAACCGTCGGCAGGGGCATTTTCTTCCAAAATATCAAAAATGTTGAGGCAATAAACTTTATTTTTTGCGGCTAATGCGGCAATGTCAGTAAATTTTTCTTCGTTAAATCCGGAAAAATCGCTCAAAATAAATATAACGGCATTGTTACCGGCATGATGCTGCAGCATTTTGACGGCTCCGGATAAATTTCCCGAATGATTGTCGGTTAAAATATCTTCACTTTTTTGAGATATTTTTTTGATTATTGACATCAGGTTTTGTCTGGTGTTTTGCGGTTTATAGTAATAATTATTAATTCCGTCATGCAGCAACAAACCGAAACGGTCTTTGTTTTTTAGTGCATACCAGCCCAAAAGAGCGGCCGTTTTGCATGCCGTTACGGATTTGAGTTCTTTTTTGGTCCCGAAAACCATTGAGGCGGATAAATCCAAAAGCACCAAAATTTTTCGGTCTTTTTCTTCGGCATAAATGCGAGTAAACGGAGCATCTTTTCGGGCGGTGATACGCCAATCAATATCGCGGACATCATCTCCGAAACCGTATTCTCTGACTTCTTCCAATTCCATTCCTCTGCCTTTGAATGCAGATTTTATATCTCCGGCAAATTCGGTAACGGGAGTATTTTGGTGTGAAGCCAGATACGGAAGGTATTTTTGTTCGTTAATCAGTTCTGAAACCGAAACGCTTAAACCTTCTGCCGCCGGATTATGTTTGTTTTTTTCGGATAAAAACCACATAATATTCTCCGGATTTTACGGTAACGGAACGGTTTTTAATAATCCGGAAATAACATCATCCGGTGTTAATCCTTCGGCTTGGGATTCAAAACTCAAAATGATTCGGTGACGCAACACATCCATTATTACCTCATGAATATCCGCCGGTATCACAAAATCACGATTATCCAGCCATGCACAAATTCTGGCACATTTATCTAAAGCTATTGTGGCACGCGGACTTGCTCCGAAAGAAATAGTTCCTTTCAAATCAGGATTGTATTTTTCCGGATTTCTGGTCGCAATTATCAGTTGAACCAAATATTCTTCCATCGCCTCGCTGCAATAAATATTGCTGATTTCTTTGCGAGCGGCAAAAATATCCTGTTCACCGATACCACCGGTTTTTTCTTTGAAATTTTTCAAATCACGGGCATTTCCGTCGGAGTCGGTTTCGTCTCTGACAAGATGCAAAATTTTGTGTTCGGTTGCGGCATCCGGTTGACCGATTTTTACATACATCAGAAAACGATCAAGCTGTGCTTCCGGCAGGTTGTAGGTTCCTTCATGTTCAATCGGATTTTGTGTGGCCATAACCATAAACAAATCAGGTAATTTATATTGTTTTCCGCCGACACTTATTTGTCTTTCCGCCATGGCTTCCAGCAGTGCGGATTGAACTTTTGCCGGAGCACGGTTAATTTCGTCTGCCAATACCAAATTAGCAAACACAGGTCCTTTTCGGAAAGCAAAATCATTTTTTTCTGCCACATAAATATCACTTCCGGTAATATCCGAAGGCAATAAATCCGGAGTAAATTGGATTCTGTTATAAACGGCATTAATACATTCCGAAAGTGTTTTTATGGCTTTTGTTTTAGCTAACCCCGGAGCGCCTTCTACCAAAACATGTCCGTCGGCAATCAGTGCGATAATCAGCTTTTTTACTAAATCTTCCTGTCCGATTATCCGGCTTTCCATATAAGATTTCAGGCTTAAAATTTTTTGTTTTGCATCAGTCATGACCATACCTCAAAATTTGTTCACAATTACCGCTGAAGGGTAAAAAAATACTTTTATTTACCATCATGATAATATATATAAGTTTTAAAAATCATTAAAACAAGAAGATTTGAATATGAGTGACGTTTTTGACTTGGATGAAGATAATTGCGCACCGCAAATGTATGATAATATCAGTGCTTTACGTAAGGTGGAACCTATGCCGTGGCTTGACGAACTTAATCCGGAGCAACGACAGGCCGTGGAAACAACAGACGGTCCGTTGTTGGTGCTTTCCGGTGCGGGAACCGGCAAAACGCGGGTTTTAACTACCCGTTTGGCATACATATTGAGCAAACACATTACTAATCCGTGGAATTGTTTGGTTGTAACGTTTACCAATCGTGCTGCCAAAGAAATGCGCGAGCGTGTGCAGTCGCTTATCGGTGAAGCATCCGAAAGTGTGTGGCTCGGAACTTTTCATGGTGTGTGTGCGAAAATTTTGCGCCGTCATGCACATCTTGCGGGCTTGCAGTCAAATTTTACCATTTTGGGGGAAGATGATCAAAAACGCCTGATTAAGCAAATTTTAGAAGCAGAGGGGATTGATGATAAAAAATATCCTCCGCAAAGTTTGGTTGAAAGTATTTCTCGTTTAAAAGACAAAGGTATTACGGTGGAGCGTGCCGAACGCGATTACAGACCGAATGTTTTGCTGCAGGTATACAAAAAATATCAAATGCGCCTTTTAGAGCTGAATTGCGTGGATTTCGGTGATATTTTGCTTTATACACTCTATATTTTGATGTCGGATGCGCAGGTTTTGGAAAAATATCAGGAGCAGTTTAAATACATTATGGTTGATGAGTATCAAGACACCAATGTTACCCAATACCTGTTTTTGCGACTTTTATCCCAAAAATACCGCAACTTGTGCTGTGTTGGTGATGATGACCAATCAATTTATTCGTGGCGCGGTGCCGAAATTGAAAATATTATGCGCTTCCAGAAAGATTTTACGGATGCAAAAGTGATACGTTTGGAGCGCAATTATCGTTCAACGGCAAATATTTTGGCGGCAGCTTCCAGCTTGATTGCTCATAATTCTACCAGACTGGGAAAAACTCTTAAGGTTGCGGAAAATTCGCCGGCCTCGTATGCGGAAAACAGTAAAATTAAAATGGTGAGTATGTATAATGGTAAGGAAGAAGCCCAATGGATTGCCGGAGAAATTATGCGTTTGCGTCGTGCCGGAGAAAATTATTCCGATATGGCTGTTTTGGTGCGCACGGCAGCGCAAACCCGTGAGTTTGAAGAAAGATTTATCAGTGAGGCCATACCGTATCAGGTTATCGGCGGGCCAAAGTTTTATGAACGTGCCGAAATCAGAGATTCATTGGCTTATTTCAGAGTAATAGTGCAAAAAAATGATGATTTGGCTTTTGAGCGCATAATCAATAAACCGGCAAGAGGTATCGGCGCAAAAACCATTGATAAAATTCGTGATTTTGCTCACCGTTCCGGAGTTTCCATGTATGATGCCGCCGAAATGATGAACGAACAGGGGATTTTTAGCGGTAAAAGCAAGGCAAATATGGATGATTTGCTGTTCAAGTTTGCCGATTGGCGTAAAAAGGTTAATGAACTGACGCCGGGAGATTTTGCCTCCGAAGTGCTTGAGGATTCCGGTTATTGGGATATGCTGAAAAACGATTCTTCGGTTGAAGCTCCGGCACGCATTGAAAACTTAAAAGAGTTGATTAATGCCATGAGTGATACACAAACATATCCGACTTTGGCTGAATTTTTGGAACACGTCAGTCTGGTTATGGACAATGACAGTGTTATAGATAAAAACAAAGTTATGTTGATGACACTTCATTCGGCTAAAGGTTTGGAGTTTGACACCGTATTTTTGCCGGGATGGGAAGAGGGGTTGTTTCCGCATAAAAAAAGCATAGATGAAGGCGGGATAAATGCTTTGGAAGAAGAGCGTCGTTTAGCTTATGTGGCAATAACAAGAGCTAAAAGCCGGTTGTATATCACCACGACGACACAAAGGATGTTGTATGGTCAGTTGCAGGAAAATGAGCCTTCGCGCTTTTTGGATGAAATTCCGTCATCTGCCGTGCAGATTATCAATCAGACCAGCGGTTGTTATAGCGGAAAATCGCCTTCTTACGGCGGAGGATACGGTAAAAATTCGTATTATTCCGGCAAAAAAAACTACCAATTTTCCACAAAGCCGAGCTATAAATCGGATTATGATTATAATCAGGACGAATATGCAAACTATGATGCTTATTCCGGCGCATCTTCCGCACTTGTCGGTATTCGTGTATACCATGAGAGTTTCGGTTACGGCGAAATTTTAGAGGTTGACGGACAGGTATGCAAAGTTGATTTTGGTGCAAAAGGTGTGCATAAAGTAATGGGAACTTATTTGCGACGCGCCTGAAAAATCTCAAAAAAATTTAGCTTTTTGTTAATAATATCGGTGCTAATATTTTTCCTTGAAAGTATGTACTTAAAAATAGGGGAATAATATGCGCTACACCAAATCTGCCCTTGGTTTTTTGAATGCACAGTATCGCAGTGTTTTGAAAAAGTGTTTTTTGATTAATACCGGACTGTTTTTTGTCGTATCTCCGGTATTGGCCGAAACAATTACCTGTGACGGAAACAGTCGTTGTGTGGTTGAAAGCGGAAATGATGCAAATCTGGACGGAAAGTCTTTTTCCGGATTATCTCCGGCAGATGATGCATCCAACAAAAACGGCGGTGCAATTCTTAATGAAGGAACGGTTAGCGGAACCATAGGCAGTTTAACAAACAACAAGACAAATGACGGTAGCGGTGGCGCAATTTATAATACCGGCTCGGCAATAACGATAGGCGGTGATATTACCGGTAACAGTGCAGGCACTAACGGCGGCGCGATATACAGCACTAAAGATGTGACGATAACCGGAGCTTCCAATATCACCGGCAATAGTGCCAGCGGTCACGGCGGTGCCGTTTATATGGACGGAGGTAATTTAACTCTTAATGTTACAAATGAATTGAAGATAGGAAATTCCGGTAATCATAATACGGCAAACGGAAAAAATGAAGCTGTTTATATGAACGGCGGAACTCTCAATATTAATTTGACGAGGGACGTTCATCTTCATGATTTGATAACCGGTGCAACGACGACAAATATTACATCTTCAAGTGGCAGCAGAAGGTTTTATTTATACAATGAAAGTTCAAGTAATGATGTGGGAATTACCGATTCCAACATCAACGTCGGTTCTTATGTGTATTTTGATACAAGATATGACAACAGGGATGGTGTGTATAAATTCGGAGATTTGACACTGGGTGACGGAAGGTTTTATATGTCAGCACTTTCTACCGGCAGTAGTGATGTTATACAAACCGGAATATTTAACGGAAAATTTGATTCAAGTCACTTTTCTTTTGATACTCCGTCGGTTGACGAAAGCGGGTCTTGGCAGTGGACTATCCTGAAAACCGGAGGCGGAAGCTGGACAGCTTCCGGAGAAGGAGGATGGAATAGTTATGAACAGCAGGTAGGCGGCAGCGTTGAACTTGAAAATGTTGATAACACAATTACATGGATGAGTGATTATGATCCGGATACGGCTGAATATACCCAAAGAGAACTCGGTTATGAGTCGGCAATAAAAAAGAAAATATATTTAAGCAAAGTTTCGTATCTGAAGCAAGGTGATAACGGTGTTTATAAATTAGAAAAGAAAGTTGAAGATAGAGAAGATAAGGGAGATAAAACCGCTGATGCATTGTGGGTGGCAACAACACTGTCTCCTAATGTCACTTGCAATCTTTCAAGTTGCACATATTCAGACAGCGGTGCTCCTGTCAGCAGAAGTTTTATTTCGCAAAATGCAGATGAGGTTTATGCGTATAATTCAAGCAAAGCAAGATATGATATCTTCGGAGGTTTATATTACGGTCAGCTTCCGATTCACGGAACGTCATTTGATATTGAAGGTAAATGGGGAAAAGATTCTTCCGGCAATATTTTCTTGTCAACAATCAACGGTGCCGGAGGATTTTATATTGATAAAAATTCACAAACCGGTAGCTATCGTGAAACGTTTGCCGATACATTTACCGTTAAAAATGTTGCTTTTCAAAATGCAAGCAATTTGTTTGATTTCAAAACAACCAAAAAAAGCGGCGATAAAACCATAACGTTTACAAATGTCAGGTTGCTTCCGACATCGGGATACGCCATACAGTCTAAAACAGATTTTAAAATTGTTGCCGATGGCACTGATTTAGGAGATATTACAACAGATGATGATGTTGAAGGTGTAGTTGCTTCAACTGTGATTGGAAGTGCTGGCAACAGTGCTTTCGGTATTGTAATCGGGCAAACAGGGACAGAAGGATCTGATGCTGCCGGATATGTCGGAATTTCAGATGTTAATGTGACATTTAATGCCGTTAACGGCGGAGAAATATATTTAAATCAAGGTATTTCCGGTGTTAACGGATATAAAGTCATAATAAGTGGAAATGATGCAAAAACGGAAAAATTCCACCTGAACAGCCAAATAAAATGGGACTATGCAAGTGCCTCAGATGCCAGACTTAATCAAGGGGAAATAAATATTGATAAAATAACCGTCAGTATGCTTGGAAATGCTGTTTCCTATGACGGAATATCCGGAATGTATACCGAATACAAGTTTTCCGGCGGAGACGGAACAATTCCGGAAGGATACCGGCAGTTTACATCAACCGAAAATGCTCGTTACGAAATAGATTTATCACTGGGTAATTCGGCGGCAGAAACCTCCGGAAGCACTTATTGGTGGGACAGAATTGTTGCCCAAAGTGCGGATGCCGGACAGTATATTACTTTGAGCAAAATTAATTTTACCGATTTTAGTGTTGATGCTTATAACAGCTTGAAAGAAAGCGGGAAAAAGCTGCAAATCGTTAAAAATATGAACAATAAAGACAATATTCAGCTTCGTTTGGAAGAAGAAGACGGTAGTCCGGTAGAGGGATTGTTGTTTCCGGTTAGCTCAATAATCGGCGCGCCGTATACCGATAGTGTTGAATCTGAAACAAATTGGGCTGAAAATTATACCCGCGGAAAAATGACGGAAATCGTTAACGGCACGGTTAAACTTGCTACCAAAGATACAACAAACGACAGTCTTGTGATTACGGAAGGTCCGACTACATACAGTAAAGATATTGAAGCCGGTTTGGGTGACAATCTCGTAATGGTTAACAGATTGAACGGAACTGCCGCCGGATTTTCTTCCCGCAGTTTTGATTTTGGCTCATTTAACAATGTAAAAGTGGTTAATAATGATAAAATTGTTGTGGAAGAGACGGAATATGTTTCCGATTTGGCGGGACAAAACTATATGGGAACAACCGGTGCCGGAAAATTTGTAATCAACGGAAAGAGTAATTCCGGCGGAACAAAATCAACGATTGATTTGAACCAATACACCGGTTTTGTTTCCGGAGACGGTGCGGAATATGATATCAATAACGTTCTTTTCACCAACGGCGTGAATACATTTACATTTGCCGATGCAAATTCAATTCAAAATTTTACGAATGTTGATTTCAAAGGCAATTCGTCTGCCAGAGCAGATGAAGAGGGCAGTGCAATTTATGCCGATAAGGATGTGAATTTGTATGTTACCGGCACAACGGTTACCGATCCGGATAGCGGAGAAACAACAGACGTCGGTTACACATCAGTAATTAAAGATAATTCCGGCAACAGTGCGGTTTATATGGACGGAAGTAATTTGAATATCGGTTTATCCAAAGCCGGTGTATTTGAACTTGATGATGTTATTAACGGAACAAATAATTATGCCGTTAATGTCGGAATTACGGACGGTTCAACCGGAACATTTTTGCTTGCAGGAGAAATGAAAGATGCCATTGTTACTTTTGGCGGCGGAAGTTCCGGAACTTTAACCGTTAATACCTTGGATAACACCACTCGGGATAATGCGTTTAAGTCACTGTTTTCCAATATCGGAACAGATGTTGCAAAATATGAAATTGACATTAATTATGTTACTTTGCAATCAGATACATTTACCACAACAGATGATTACGGAACATCAACAGGCACTGCTTCCAACGGAACGGTTCTGCTTAATAAGCTGAATATATTGAATAGCGATTCCGAATTTATTGCTGATGCAGATGTCGGGGATACATACAAGATTAAAGTATTGAATAATGCAAATAATAACAATGCGTTACAATTAAGTATGACGGACGAGTTGCGAGAACAAACTTCGGTTGAAAAACAGGTAGGGTTAACCGAAAAAGAAGTAAGTGATGCAATAAAAATTTCTACGGCATGGAACGACAAGTATGCTGTTTATAATCAAAAATTCGGTGTGAACGGAATATTGGAAATAGGAACCAAAGATACGGCAAATGACAGTATTGTTTTGAAAGTTACCTCACTTACTCCGGGAGAAAAAACATTTATCGGCTATCAAGGTGACACGTTAGCCTTAGTAAATCAGGCAAATCTGGGAGCAGAAAAAGAATTTTATTTCAATCGCTATAACAACATATATAAGGTTGAAGACAATCTCGGCAGTTCATCAACAGACACATTTAATGTGAGAGGCGTGCTGAGCTCGTCTGCCGATAAAGCATCAAGCATTAATATGAATGCACATAGCGGTTTTGTTTTGAATAACATATCAACACTTAACATTTCAAACGTTGACATAAAAAATGCTTCCGGTATTGACGGCTCCGCCATTAAAGTAGTCAACAGTTCCGCCAAGGTTAATTTAACCAATGTTAACTTATATGACAATAATGCAACCGGTTCCGGAGGTGCAATATACAATAAAGGAACGGTTAATGTTATGGCTGATGACAGAGATGTAAGCTTTGAAGGAAATATGGTTAATGAGGCAGCTAATGCAATTTATAATGCCGGAATACTTAATTTTAGCACGACAAACGGTAACAAGATTGTTTTGGCAGACGGCATTAACGGTGATAACGGAATCATAAATATTGCCGGAGATGTTACGCTGAAAAATTCAATAACCGACAACCGAATTAATCTTAACAGCGGTAACTTGAAAGCAGATGATGCTTCCGCAACATTCGGAACAACCGATTCTTTGTATGCAACCGGAGGAAGCTTAACAATCGGAACAAATACCGTTAATTTGAACAGTGTTGTGTTTAATTCCGGTTCGGTTTTGGATTTAAAAATCCGCGCCGTAACAGATGGCAGACATGGATTGGTTGTTGCCGATAATATGGTGGTTAACGAGGGGGCTGTGTTGAAAGCAACACTCGGAACGGGATTATTGGGCGGCAAACCTTCGGTTGAAGTTCGTTTGCTTTCGGCCGGTAATGATGATTTTGTTAACAATTTCACGGATGTTGTAAGCAATAATATGTATAAAATCAGCAAAAAGGCCGGTGAAGAAGGTGTTTATATCATTCAATACTACAAAACGGCTGAAGAGGTTTCCCGTGAAAACGGCGGAACGGAAGATAACGCTTTAACTGCGCGCAACTGGGTTGATTTGTCGCCGTTTGATGATGGAACGGTCGGACAAAGTATTGCCGACGGTTTGTTTGAATTGGCTCAAAATGACGGCAAAAAACTCAATGAGGCGTTGGCAGCCATTGCTCCGTCCGAAGCACCGATAGTGAAAACCGCTGCCATAACCAACAGTGACCGTTTGTTTAATATGATAGGCTCTCACTTGCGCAACAATCGTGTTATTCAGCGTAATCGCTCCATGTTCGGCAGATATATGAACAGCGGTTATTATCAATACAACAATACTTACGACAGCTATCAGGATTCTTACGGCACAAGATATTACGGCGTATCATCCGGAGATAATTCGCTCAAATACAGCACAACATGGGCAAAAGCTTACTTTTCTAAGGGAAATTATGATGATGACGGTGCCATAAGCGGTTTTGATTTGGATGCTAAAGGTATGGCAATCGGTGCCGATACCAATTTAGGTGAGTCCGTAAGAGTAGGCGTCGGCTATGCCTTTGATTTGTCAACGGCGGAAAATAGTTCCCGTGATACAGATATTACCACTCACACCGGATTTGTTTACGGTGAAGTGAAACCAAATCATTGGTTTGCTAATTTGATGGCATCATACAGCATGTCCGAATACGAAGAAGATAAAAAAGCTTTGGGTAAAAAATTCAAAGCTAAGTATGATGTTAAGTATTCGTCGGTTCAATTTAAAACCGGTTATGAATTTATCGGTCACTACATAAATTATATTCCGGAGTTCGGAGCGCGCGTAACCAGTATTTCTCGTGACGCATACACGGACGATACGACTCAGCATGTAGATTCTGCCGATATGAAAGTGGTTACCGGACTTGCCGGCTTGCGGATGAATAAAAGTTACAGAGTAGGGGATTCCGCTATTGTGCGTCCGGAGGCATATCTCGGTGTCGGTTATGATATGAAATCTGATGACGAAAAATCGGTTATTCAGCTTAAAAACGGCAGAAGCTATACGTTTGTTACCTCAAATACCGATAAATTCAGCTTAGAAGGTAATTTGGGACTGAATATCAAGATGAATGAAAAATTTGACATCAACATGACATATATCGGTAACTGGCGCGGTAAATATACCGAACACACCGGAACCGTTGGCGCTAAATACCGTTTTTAGTTAAAAATTTCATGGCTAAAATTTTAAGTGGTTTTAGCCATGCCTAATTTAGAAACTGTATAATCAGCCGACAATGGTTATTCAAATATCCATTCAATCATATTTTCGTTGTCATTACTCGTTGCCGCGTCTGCTTCCGGCAGGGTGTAACGGAGTTTAATTATTTTGCAGTATCCTTGATTTGTCGGATAATATCCGACATAGCAATCATTTACACAACCAACTCCCGCTTGCACGAATTTTTCTCCGCAATTTCCGCATTCTCCATGAGAAGCACATTTAGAAAGCCGTGAAGCTCTAAATGGAAGATGCGGTTCGGTAGCAAAATCAACACTTTCCGAGAACCCTGCATACATTAAAGAAACAGTATCTGCAAACGCACCCTGACCGATATTTTGTGCATTCGGAATATCTATACTTGTTAATTTTCCATCATAACCAAAAGCAAAATTCCCTACTGATTCAATATTTTCCAATCCGGTGACATCTTCCAAATTGTATAATGCCTTAAATACTCTATCCCCGATTGTGGTAACCCCTTTTTCCACAACGGCGTGGACAATATCTTTTCTTAGCCATGGTGTGTCGGTTGCAGATTCTCCGTCAACCTGTACATAATGATAATTCCCCATTTTTCCTTCACCGGAAATGGTTAAAGTTTTACTTGCTTCATCATACGTGCATTTAACGCTGTCACTGTATACCCCGTCAGTTGCCGGTCCGCAATTCCATGTTTCGGCAAAGGCAGCACCGGCACCGATAAAACAAAAAATAAATGCAGAATACTTCATTCCAAACATCCTTTCATTATTAAAAAGTTAATAAAAAAGCCACCTAAAACGGTGGGCGGATGTTGAGAAACCGTACTTCATCAAACGGCTCGGCGTTTTCGCGCTCAAAAGCCTTATAACACCGACATCCGCTCTAATTTACGAGCGAACTCGGTACACATTTTGAGTCGCAAATCAATGCGACTGATGAAGTAAAAGGGTTCTCACGCCCTAAAATGTATTTTTTACATTCTGCAACTATTTTATAAAATATATAGTCTTTTGTAAAGAGTTTTCATTAACAAAATAATCCTCAAACAGTTGAGGATTATTTGTGTAATAAAAATCTGCGAAAATATCAGCTTAGTCATCAATATCCAGAGTCAACCATTTACCTTTGGTATTTTCAAAATGTTCCTCAGGGTTGTAATAGCTGACATTTAAATGCATATCTTTAGCGGTGAGTTTACCCATAACCTGCAGAAGTTGTAAACCTGAAAGGTAGTAGTCATGCTGAGCTTCTACTTCGGTAACCTGAGATAACAGTAAAGCTTGATAAGCATTTAATACATCTAAGACAGTGCGATTACCTAAAGCCTCTTCTTTTTGCGTTCCTTCCAAAGCAATGGCCGAAGCTTTTACTTGCTCTTGAATGGATTTTATGTTGGAACGACTGGTTTGCATAGCCTCCCAAGAACCGGTAACTCCGGCTTCAACGGCGCGCTCTGTTTCTTTTAGGTTTTCTTTGGCTGCCCATTTTTTATACTTGCTTTGGCGTATTTTGGCGCGAGTAGCACCGCCGGCATAGAGTGGAACACTCATATTAACGGTGTATTCCGTATCAGTTGTATTAATATTTTTGCCGAGATGGTTGGAAGCTTCATTTTTACCGGTTCTGGCATTAAACGATACTTCCGGTAACAGTGCGCCTGTTTTGCTTCTCACATCATATTTTGCTGCTCTGGCATTTTTTTGGGCTGCTTTAAGAGCATGATTGTTATTTTTGGCATATTGCAAAGCTTCGGCATATTGAACAGGGAAAAATTTTTGCAAACCTTCCGGTGTTTTCAAATCGTCAGGTTGGCTGCCGACATAATGCAAATAGTTTGCTTTAGATATTTCCAAGTTGCCTTCGGCAGAAATCAAATCAGATTGTGCTTGGGCGTAACTTGCTCTTGATTGAGCCACGTCAGTTCTGGTAACTTCACCGACATCAAAACGGGCAAGTGTTTCATCTAATTGTTTTTTTAGTAATTTTTCATTGTTTTTTTGCAACTTAACAATAGCTTCGTCGCGTAAAACATCTAAATAGGCTTTTGAGGCATTCAGCAAAACATTTTGTTCTGTTTCATACAAAGTCTGAATACCGGCTTTTGCGGCTTGGTCGGCAGCTCTCACGGCATTGTAAGTTTGCAAACCGCTGAACAACGATTGAGAAACCTGAGCATTATACCCCTTACCGTAGCCGTCATTTGTAGGGTTAGGTTTGGTATGAGTGTGCGAATCCGTGTAACTGGAATTTGCACTTATCACCGGTCTGAAACCGGAACGAGCTAATGCTGCATCTTCATTTGCAATACCGCTGGTTGCCCGTTGTCCCTGCAATACAGGATTCGTGTTGTAAGCCTCGGTCATGGCTTCAAAAATTGATTCGGCATGAACGTTGGCAGATGTAATCAATCCGAACGAAACAGCCAATATAAGTTTTTTATTAATCATATTCTTTCTCTGTTTTAAAATTTACCCATAGACATTTTATTACCGGTAAAATGGTTAAAAATCAAATAATGTTGTTATATTATCTGGGGATAAAATGAAATATTGTTAAGCAATTTTCAACGAATTTTGCTTATGTTCTGGTATAAATAGGTATGTTAATTTAAATATTGCGGGAGAAATAAGGTGGTAGAAAGTCATCAACGAGTTTTGGATGAAATAGACAGAGCCAGATTAAAGTTGGCGATAGAGCATTACATTAAATATTTTATCGGTAAGCGTGTTTGCGAAATTACAAAAGAAGAAGCGTTCAATGTGGTGGCCTTGGCTGTGCGTGAATTTGCTATGGATAAAATGTATGAAACGATTGCCCGATACAATAAAGTTGGCACAAAACGTGTATATTATCTTTCCATTGAATATTTAATCGGTCGCTCATTAGAAAATAATCTCTATAACCTTGGTTTGTATGATATTTTAAAGGATATAAATATAGAGGGTTTTCCGGAATTTTCTTTGCAAGATATTTTTGATGCCGAATATGATCCGGCGCTTGGAAACGGCGGGTTAGGTCGTTTGGCGGCGTGCTATCTTGATTCTATGGCTTCGCTCGGTATTCCCGGATTCGGATACGGAATCAACTATCAATTCGGTTTGTTCAAACAAAAGTTTGATAACGGCTATCAGGTAGAGCAATCAGACAGCTGGTTGGGTGAAAATTCTCCATGGCAGTTTGCACGTTACGACAGAACTGTTACAATTCCTATCGGCGGTCATGTTGAAATGTATAACAAACCGGACGGAAAAGTTAGTTATGTTTGGACAAATACCCATACTTTGTATGGTGTTCCGTATGATTTTCCAATAGTAGGATATGCCGGAAAATCAGTCAATTATTTGCGTTTGTTCTCGGCAAAAACGGATGATGAACTAGACATCAATATATTTAACAGCGGCGGTTATATTGAAGCGGTGCGCGACAAAATCAGAACGGAAACAATTTCTAAAGTTTTGTATCCGTCAGACAATATTGAATCCGGCAAAGAATTACGCTTAACGCAACAATACTTCTTTGTTTCCTGCGCGGTTCAAGACATTATTCGTCGTTTTTTGGAAAAGAGTAATGATTTTTATAAAATGCCGGACAATATTTGTATTCAGCTGAATGATACCCATCCGGCATTGGCTATTGTTGAAATGATGCGTCAGCTTGTGGACGTTTATGGTCAGGAATGGGATGATGCATGGAATATTACTACCAAATTGTTTGCTTATACCAACCACACTCTTTTGCCGGAGGCTTTGGAAAAATGGAGCAGTAATATTTTGGGACGTATTTTACCTCGTCACTTGCAGATTATTTATGAAATTAACCGCCGATTTATGGAGTTTGCTCGTTTACGCTTCGGTGAAGACAGCTATAAGCTCGGTAAAGTTTCTATTGTAGACGGTGAGGGCGATAATCAGGTAATTCGCATGGCAAACCTGTCCATTGTCGGTTCATTCTCGGTTAACGGAGTGGCAAAACTCCATTCCGAATTGGTAAAGCATTCCCTTGTGCCTGAATTTTATGAACTTTGGCCGGAAAAGTTTTTGAATATTACGAACGGAATAACTCCGCGTCGTTGGCTCGTTCACGCCAATAACTCCTTAGCTGATTTAATAGTCTCAAAAATCGGAAAAGGATGGGTTGTTGATTTGGACCAACTGCATCAGTTGGAAAAATATGCTGATGACGATAAGTTTTTGCACGACTTTATGGAAATTAAACAAGAAAATAAACGTCGCATGGCGCAAAAAGCTTACAAGGCAACACGCGTTATGGTGGATGCCGACAGTATGTTTATTGTTCATGCTAAAAGAATACATGAATACAAACGTCAGTTGATGACTGCCTTGCAAGTAATCGGCGAATACTTGAGTATTGTTCGCGATAATGTTCATCCGATTACTCCGAAAACTTATATCTTTGCCGGCAAAGCAGCTCCTTCATACACGTTTGCTAAATTAATTATTAAATTGATAAACAATGTTGCTCAGGTAATCAATAATGACGACAGAGCTAATAAGTTCTTGAAGGTGATTTTTATTCCGGACTACAAAGTTTCGGTTGCCGAATACTTAATTCCGGCTGCCGATATGAGCTGTCAGGTTTCTACTGCCGGTTTTGAGGCCTCCGGAACAAGTAATATGAAATTTGCCTTAAACGGCGCTTTAACGGTTGGCACTTATGATGGTGCGAATATTGAAATTCGTGAAGCTGTAGGCGAAGATAACTTTTATTTGTTCGGTTTGAATGATGAAGAAGTTAGAAGTAAGCGTCTTACTTATAATCCGCATGAAATATACGAAAATTCAGACTACATTAAACGTATTTTGAATGCCGTAAATTCCAATATGTTTTGCGAAAAGGACTATCCGCAGCTGTTTCGTCCGATTTTTGATTATCTTCTCAATAGTGATTATTACTTTATTTTGGCCGATTTGGAAGATTTTAACCGAGCAATTCATCAAGCAGAAAAAGATTATAACAATAAAAAAGTGTGGGCCAAAAAGGCGCTGCTTAATGTTGCTCGTATCGGTAATTTTTCCAGCGATCGTTCAGTTAGTGAATATGCCGAAAAAATATGGCATGTTAAACCGGTTGACTGATGTCAGTGCTGACAAAAAACTCCCGATAATTCGGGAGTTTTTTGTTTTTTTTGCATAAAGTTTAGAGAAACTTCTTTAAGTTATTGCTCAAGACTTTTAATTCATCAACGGCCTCGGCAACACGTTCCAAAACATCTGCATTGATAATTTCCAACGGAATTTCCGGTTCTTCAACCTTTTTTTCTATCGGTTCAAGCCCCAAAGGTAAATCCGGTTCGTCGTCGGCAAAAAAATCCTTTTGAATTTCGGCACCGTCTCCGAGCAGAGCTTTGATTCCCTTTTCTTTGATTAGTCTTTGCGCTCCTTCAATAGTGTAGCGATTTTCATATAAAAGAGTGCGAATAAGTTTTATTAACTCAACATCTTCCGGACGATAATATCTTCTTCCGCCGGCAGCTTTCATCGGTTTTATTTGAGCAAATTTAGTTTCCCAAAAGCGCAAAACGTGGGTAGCTACGCCGATTTCATCAGCTACTTCGGCTATTGTTCTGAATGCGGATTTGGACTTGTTTATCACTCTTTGACCTCGTTAAAATCAGGTTAGTTTACGGATTTGCGCAAAATTTGCGAAGGCTTGAACGAAATAACCGTTCTCGGTGTGATTTCTGCTTCTTCACCGGTCTTCGGATTTCTGCCGATTCTGGCATTTTTTTTGCGCAAAGCAAACGTCCCGAATGAAGAAATTTTAACATCATTACCGCTTGCTAATTCATTGCAAACCTCATCTATCACCATATCCAGAATATCTCCGGAATCTTTGCGTGACAAGCCGATTTCTTCATAAATTGCTTCAGTAATATTAACACGAGTAACAGTTTTCATTTTTCTCTCTTTCTTTTTATTGTTACAAAACCATCAAATTTAGCACATAGTAACGCAAATTTTGTAAAACAAAACCCCTTTGACAGAGAAATCAACAACTTTTTATCTTAAAGGAAAAATATATTATTTACTGCAACTTAGAATAAATTTAAAATAAAAAACCGGCTTACATCTGTTCTGCGTGCGAGAACGTAAGCCGGGTTTAGTCATCATTAAGGGGAACAACCGTCCGCATGACCAAATACTATGTCCTTTTTTAATTGGTTGCCACTATCTGTTAGAAGGCTGTAATTTTTTAAGGTTAAACACTTATCGCATTGCTTTACTTCCGAAAAAAACGGGGAACAGGCACCTAAGCATATGCAAAAAAAATCCTGTTAAAAACTTTTAGGAGGAGGTCTTTCCATGCGCGTGACTTCTTTTTGGGTTAAACGCTTCAGGGTAGTTTTTTCCTCGCTGGGATAATGCTACCACAATAATTAATTCTCATACGCTTATGTATAGCAGACAAATTTTATTTTGTCAATATTTTTTTACAAAATTTTTTCAATAATTAAAATTTTATGTAAAATCAAATATATATTAACTAAATAAATTGTCAAAAAAACTATTTTATATCATATTTTCGGTCAAAACGAGGATTTTTTCCGATTCGTGATAAAACCTCATAACTGATTGTTCCGGCATCACGGGCAATATCATCCAGTGTATAATCATCAAACACCAAAAATCCGAAATCTCCTACCTCCAGATTATCAATATCCGATACGTCACAAATAATGTTATCCATGGAAACTCTTCCTAAAATCCGTGATTCATACCAGTTTCCGCAGATGTTAAAAAAGACTTTGCCGACATTGGAAAGAGAACGAGGTATACCATCTCCGTATCCGATTGAAACAATGGCAATTTTCTTATTTGTTGCGGCCCGATAAGTTGCAGAATACCCGACAAAATCGCCTTTCGGCAACTCGGCGATTTCCAAAACCGGTGCTTTAACCGTGATAATGTTATTCATTTGATTCGGACGGTAAGGTGCCGTATTTATTCCATACATGGCAGCACCGAGTCGCACCATATCACAACAAAAAGCATCTCCCAAAAATGCACCGTCGGAAGCGGAAAGAGATGCCGGCAACTTAGGAAAATAAGTTTCTCTGATGTAGTTAAAATTATCAAGTTGATGCTGATTCATAAAATGATCTTTTTCATCAGCACAGGCAAGGTGACTCATTACAAGTGAAAACAGGCTTAAATCATCTTTGCTTAATTTTTCTAAATCGGCTAAACGAAATCCGAGTCTGTTTAATCCGGTTTCAACCTGAATGGCCGGTTTAATACCTTCAATTTTATGCTGTTTCCAAAACTCAAGCATTTCGGGAGATGCAATAACCGGAATGAGCTTAAATTGTTTTATCAAGTCAATATTGTCTTCTCCGACACCCTGCAGCAGATATATTTTTGCACCGGCAACCAGCGGTGCTATTTTTGCTCCCTCAACGGCATGAGCAACCCAAAAATTGCGGCAGTTTGCTTTTTCATAAAGTGTTTGTGCCACCAATTCGGCACCGATTCCGTAAGCATCATCTTTTACTACGGCGCTAGGCGTTGCCGGAGCAATAATTTTTGCAAGCAAATTGTAATTTTTTACCAAATTATCCAGATTAATTTCTAAAACAGGTCTTGTAAAAATACTCATAGCTGTTATTATCTCCTCAACAAACTTAACCGGATGAAAAAATGTTTTACACCGATTCTCACATACATTTGCATGATTGTAATCCCGAAATCATTAAAAATGTGATTACAAACGCCAAAAAAAACAAAGTTGAAGCATTTGTAAATGTTTCAAGTGTGCCGGATGATTGGTATAAGGTAATTGAAATTGCGCAAAAATACAGTGGTGTGCGAGCAGCAATAGGCGTGCATCCGTGGTGTGCGGAGAATGTTTTTCCGCACTGGGATGAAAATTTAGAAAAATATTTGCAAAAATATCCGGATTTATGGGTTGGAGAATGCGGAATTGACCGTTTGAAAAATCCCGATACGGCAATTCAGGAAAAAGTGTTTTTAAGGCAAGCCGAATTGGCAAAAAAATACAATCGCACTCTGATTGTTCATGCCGTCAAAGCAAATGAGCAGATTGAAAAATTGTTTGCTTATCTTCCGCAAAAAACGATTTTTCATTCGTTTACGGGTTCAAAGGAATGGGGAAAACAAATTCAGAGCAGGGGATTTTATTTGGGAGTGAACTGCACGATATTGAACAAAAAAAATGCGGATGAACTGCTGAAAAATGTTGATTTGAATCTGTTGTTGCTGGAAACCGATTTTCCGTATCAGGGCAAAAATACCGTTTTTGAAAATAAGCCGTCTTATTTGCCGTTGTTGGCGGAAAAAATTGCTCAAGCCAATAACTGTAACACGGAAAAAGTTGCAGAAAAATTGTGGCAAAATTGGTTGAATTTAGTTGATGAAAGGGAAAAATAAATGCAGTCAGCACCTAAAGCATTACGCTTGCAAATTGCGGTTTTGGGACGGGTAAATGCCGGAAAATCAAGCTTTGTTAATTTAGTTACCGGTCAAAATACATCCATAACTTCGGAGTTTGCCGGAACCACCACGGATGTGGTGGAAAAAGCGCAGGAATTAACTCCGCTCGGACCTGTTTTATGGCTTGATACCGCCGGTTTTGCCGACGACAGCGCACTTGGCGACAAACGTTTGCAAAAAACCATTCAGGCAATAGAACGTGCAGATGTTGCGATTTTGGTGTGCAACGGCGATACTATGGGAGTTCCCGAAGAGCAAATTTTGCAGATTTTGGCAGAACACAAAACACCGGTGATAAAGATTTTTAACAAGGCAGATGTTCATCATATCAGCTCAAATGATGGCATTGCGGTTAATTCAACGGATTTGTCCATGCGTGACAGTGTGTTACTTAAATTGAAATCGGCACTGATTAAAGTTTGTCCGGATGATTTTTTGAATGCTCAGCCTATGCTGGGTGATTTAGCGGAACCTGACAGCACGGTTATAATGATTATCCCGCTTGATTATGAGGCACCGAAAGGGCGTTTGATTATGCCTCAAGTGCAGGCAATTCGTGATTGTTTGGACCACAATCAAAATGTTATGGTTGTTAAGGAGAGTAACTACAAAGCAGTGTTGGAAAACTTAAAAAATCCTCCGTCTTTGGTTGTGTGCGATTCGCAAATTGTAGATAAAATGGTGGCACAAACTCCGCAAGATATTAAATGCACCACTTTTTCCATTCTGATGGCACGCCTGAAAGGTGATTTGGCTAAAATGGCGCAAGGCGCAGCCACCATCAGTCATTTGCAGGACGGAGATAAAATTTTGATAGCCGAATCTTGCACTCATCATGCCGTTGATGATGATATCGGTAGGGTGAAAATTCCAAATCTCTTGCGCAAAAAAACGCAGAAAACATTGCAAATTGATTTTGTCAGCGGTTGTGATTTTGCTCAGGATTTGAGTGCGTATAAATTAGTGATTCAGTGCGGAGGATGCACTGTAAATCGCCGCGAAATCCTTTCCAGAATTCATAAATGCAGCAGTGCCGGTGTCGCTATCACTAATTACGGTGTTTGTATTTCCGAGTTAAAAGGCGTTTTGCAAAGAGTTTTGGAACCGTTTTCCGACGTTTATGAACAATACGAAAAGGTTAAACTTCATTGATTATTTTTTCTTTTCAGGCAGATTCATAAGCTTAAAAGTAAGGCAATTTTTAGGGCATACCGTGATGCACTTCATACAGTTTATGCAATTAGGATGGCGCACAAAGTTTGTGTTTTCCACCAAAATGTTCATCGGGCAGTTACGGTCACACAAATGACAATGTATGCATTTTTGATTGTTTCGTTTAATACTGAAAGGACGAACAATACTCATCATTCCGTCAACAGCCCCTTTCAAACAAAAATAATTACAAAACGGACGGTCAATAAAAAGTGCGGAGATTAAAAATACCGCCAATATTATTCCTCCGGAAACGGAAAGCATACCGTTTACCATGTCATGATTGAAATTGTAGCGTGCGTTTAAAAACACAAAAGTTATCCCGAAAGTGCTTAATGCATACAAAATATAACGTGTGAACTGCAAATATTTTTGCACTTTATGCGGAACTCTGAAATGAGGACACTTTAATTTTCGGGCAATCCATGCCAACCAGTCCTGAATTGCCCCGAAAGGGCAAACCCAGCCGCAAAAAAATACACCGCAAAGCAAAACACTCCAAAACATATATTTTGCCGCTACGTCAGCATGGATAATAACAGGGAAAAACAGGCCTGTTAAAAAGCAGGCCTGTGTAATAAAACGAATGATTTGCAAAAATTTTTTACTCTTCATTTTTTGCGGTTTTTTCTAAGCTGTTTTTAGCCCATTTTTTCAAACCGAAAGTCAGCCCTTCATAGCCGGACCAACCGTCTTGGTCAACATTGCAGTCTTTGCACAATTCCGCGGTGTCCGAAAATGAATTGGATGCTCCGCCGCCGCCATGAGTAACAAAAGGAAATACTGTTTTCCCTTTTAAGGCACCGGATGCCAAAAATGTTCTGACCGGAGTGGACATTGTTCCCCACCAAACGGGAGAACCGACAAAAACAACATCATATTCATCAATATTAGCCGGCAGCGGTTTAATTTCAGGCAAAACATTATCTTTCAGCTGCTGTTTAGCCAATTCTGTTTGCTCACGATATTCCGAAGGATACGGAGTAACCAGTTCAATCTGATAAATATCCGCAGATGTTTCTTCTTGAATAATTTTTGCTGCTTTTTCGGTGTTACCCGTCAATGTAAAATAAGTAACCAAAGTCTTGGCATTTGCCGGTAATGCCGATGTCATAAATGTTCCGGCTAAAAGTGACAAAATATATTTCTTCATTTTTTCCTCTTTCGCTGTAATCACACTGGTACAAGCGGGCGGACTCGAACCGCCTGCCTACTTCTTAGGAGGAAGTCGCTCTATCCTGATGAGCTACGCCTGTATCAACAGTGTGTATTATTTTTACAATCTGCCTTTCCGAAAGTCAATATTTAAAAAATATTTTCGGGTTTTACGGATAATAATGATTTATTATACCTAAAGTGTTGAATTTTCGGTATTATTTTGATTAATACCCAAAATATCTATGCAAAACTGAAAATAATGCTTGTCAAATCACATAAAATTATGCTAACAAGTAAACCACAGGCGAAATGTCTGAAAAATTTGTTTTAATTTTATGAGGTTAATTAAATGACTGATACCGCAGAACGCGTTAAGAAAATTGTTGCAAAACACTTGGGTGTTGATGAATCTAAAGTTGTAGAAACAGCCAGCTTCATTGATGATTTAGGTGCTGACAGTTTGGATACAGTTGAGTTGGTTATGGCTTTTGAAGAAGAATTCGGTTGCGAAATTCCTGACAAAGCTGCTGAAAAGATTTTGACTGTTAAAGACGCTATTGACTATCTTTCAAAGAATGCTTAAGTTCTGTTAAAGACTTAAAAATAATGAATAAACTCGCTTTAGGGACAGTCCGGCGGGTTTTTTCATAGATGATAAAAGAGGTAACTTATGAGAAGAGTTGTTGTTACTGGTTTGGGAGTTGTGTCTCCTTTCGGGCGCGGCGTAGAATATAACTGGGAATGCCTGATGAACGGTAAATCCGGTGTCCGCAAAATAGAAAATATAGATTTAAAAGATATTCCGGTGCGTATTGCCGGACAAGTTCCTTTCGGGACCGGAGAACACGATTTTAATCCGGACACCGTTATGGCACCGAAAGACCAGAAAAAAGCCGATAAGTTTATATTGTATGGTATAGCAGCGGCTAATGATGCATTAAAAGACGCAAAATACGAACCTAAAGATTTGAGTGATGAAGAACAATGCCGAGCCGGAGTGATGATGGGTTCCGGTATCGGCGGACTCAATAATATATATGAAAATTCCATTTCTTTTAATGAAGTCGGAATTAAACGTATTTCTCCGTTTTTTATTCCTTCATGCCTGATTAATTTAATTTCCGGCACGGTTTCCATTGACCACGGATTGCGCGGCCCGAATCATGCTTGTGTTACAGCTTGTTCTACCGGCACTCACGCCATTGGTGATGCCGCCAGAATTATTGCAATGGGTGATGCGGATGTTATGGTTGCCGGTGGTGCCGAATCTGCCGTAAATGTTTTGGGCTTGGCCGGATTCTCCCGTATGCATGCCGTTACGGCCGAATTCAATGATGAACCTGAAAAAGCTTCACGTCCATGGGATAAAAAGAGAAGCGGTTTTGTTATGGGTGAGGGTGCAGGTGCGCTTGTTTTGGAAGAATTGGAACACGCCAAAGCCCGCGGAGCCCATATTTATGCCGAATTGGTCGGGTATGGAATGAGCGGAGATGCTCATCACATGACGGCTCCTTGTCCGGATGGCAACGGAGCATATCGTGCCATGAAAATGGCTGCCGAACACGCTAAAGAACATGGTGTTGAAATAAAAGACATTAATTATGTTAATGCTCACGGAACATCAACTCCTTTAGGTGATTTGGGCGAGGCTGAGGCCGTTCGTCGCTTGTTTGGAGACGATTTGAAATATATGTCAATGTCTTCAACAAAATCAGCAATCGGGCATTTGTTGGGAGCTGCCGGTGCAGTTGAAGCCGTGTATACGGTTAAGGCATTGGTTGAACAAACATGTCCGGCAACATTAAATCTTGAAGATCCGGCTGATGAAGTAAAAGATATGGATTTGGTTGCCTTAAAACCGAAGAAAAAGACGATTAAGGCCGCTATGTCTAATTCTTTCGGTTTCGGCGGAACAAACTCATCAATAATTTTCAAAAAATTTGAAGATTAATCGGAGTTAAAGAATATGAAAAAGCTGCTGTCATTTTTGGCTATCTCAATAACGGCGGCTTTTTTGCTTTATGCGAAAGCTCAACAAGTTATAATGCAACCGCAAAAGGTTGACGGAGAGGTGATTTTTGCCGTGCAGAAAGGCAACTCTCTCAAAGAAATTGCAGATGAGCTGTATGAAAAAAAATTGCTGAAAAATCCTCAATATTTTGTCTGGTATGCAAAATTCAAAAAAATTTATCCGCAGATTAAAGCCGGCGAATATATGGTTGACAGAGACGTAAATTTTGAAGATTTGGCTGATGTTTTGACTTTAGGGAAGTTTTATTGGCGCAAAGTTACAATTCCGGAAGGGCTGAATGTTTTTCAAATTAAAAAAATTTTGGATGAAAACGAGTTTTTGAGCGGTGAAACTCCGGATTTTTCTGAAGGAGAATTGTTACCGGAAACATATACTTTCATGCGCGGAGAAACACGGAATAATATTGTTTCGCAAGCACGAAAAAATATGAAAAATACATTGCAAAATATATGGAACGGAAGAGCTGAAAATATTCCGTTACATTCTGAAAATGAGTTGTTGATATTGGCTTCAATTATTGAAAAAGAAACCGGTATTGCTTCTGAACGCCCTCAAATTTCTGCGGTTTTTGCCAATCGTCTTAGAATAGGAATGCGTTTGCAGACAGACCCGAGTGTTATATACGCAATAACAAAAGGAGAGCGCGAACTCGGTCGTCCGCTTTGGAAAAAAGATTTGGAAACAGACAGTCCGTATAATACTTATAAATACGCCGGATTGCCCCCGAAACCTATTTGTTCGCCGGGTAAAGATGCAATTATTGCTGCTGCACATCCGGACAATAGCGATTATTTGTATTTTGTTGCTTCCGGTAACGGCGGTCACAATTTTGCCAAATCGTTGTCCGAACATAATCAAAATGTGAACAAATGGCGCCAAGTTCAGAAACAGGCAAAATAAAATATTGCCAAAAAGGTTGTTTTACGGTATGATAAAGGCAATTAATGAGGTTTTTCAATGTCTTTAGATGATGATTTCAGCAAATACTTTATAGTTCGTGATGTGACAGTGCCGACACACCATTGCCGCAGTGGTTTGTCTTCTTGGTTTGAAGATAACGGTAAAATCAAAGTTTTGGTTTATCCCGGAGATGCTTGCAACACACCGAAAGATGCAAATGCTATGTGTAAACGGGCGCAAAAAATTATCGGCGAAAGATTGGCAAAAAGATGTGAATTTTATTCCGTTTGGTATCCAAATTCAAATAAAGATGTTGGAAGCATTGCTTACCGCACTCAAAAGATGTTTGATACGCTTTTTGTTCCTTTGTTGGCACAAAAAACACCGACAGGGGATATAAAAATTTTGCCGGAAGAAAAAATATCGGCAAATTTGCAAAACAGAATCAACATTACCCATTGCTACGGCAGCTATATTGTTGAAGCAATGGACAGGGAAATATTTTCTTTTCTGCGAAATTTGGGAATGGATTACAAAACTGTCGGAGAAATGCAAAAAAATCTCTTAAGCATACATAACAATGATTTAAGTGAAAATGTCGGCAAAGTTCCCATGCACGGAACTCATATCTATCGCATGACGCAAAGTGACGAAAAACGTTCGGCTGCCGATTATGAATTGGACACTTTTCAGAATTATTTTCGCCGAAAAAAATTAGCGGATGATGATGTTTTGTTTGTTCCGCTCAGTGCAAATGAACACGCCTTGATTGTGCCGACAGTTACCCTTTATGGAAATGACCACAACGGAGGGTATTGGCGTGAACAAAAAGCAGACAGCGGTGTTTACGAAGAATTGTTTTTACGCACGATTTTGGCGGAAAAAATTGAAGATGATAAAAAGTTTGTCAGTATTGATGAATATATTGAGAGAGCTTTAAAAAAATACCCTTTTTCCGCTTCATTCATTAAAGGCATTGCAGATGGCGGCAAAAAAATGGGACAAGAGTTTGCCGATTATAAAAAGGACATATATAAAGAGTTTAGTGACTTAAAACAAAGCGTTTTATCTGAAACTTGCTGTGAAAATGTTTTGGAGCGTTCGTCTTACAAAGCTTTATTGCTGCAAGACGATTTCGGTAATATGCTGATAGATTATGCGGTTTTGACCGATAATCCGATACTTATGCAGAATGTTTGGAAGGCTATGACATCCCGTTTGCCGTATGCTAAAGATGTATCAAATAAAACATTGGAGAATGCCAATATAAAAAATGCGTGGCAAAAGCAGGAAATTTTGGCGCAAAAAATGATTGATGATGACAATCCGAAAGGTTTTATGGCTTTTTGTGATGCCAATCTTGACTTAACAAAACTCAGCTATGATAAAGCACGCTCGGGTATTGTTCCGATTTTGGTTAACAGGGTGAATGCAATTTCCGCTCAAAAAAGCACAGATGCCGATAATTTTTATAAATTAGCGGTGATTGTTTACGGTGTTGCGGCAAAAAATAATGCGGAAAAATATACGGCAAAGTTGGAGGAAGATATTTTTAATCCGGAAAATATTGCCAATGCGTCACAATTACGAATGATTTTGAAACATTGTGCTGATTTCGGCGTAAAAATAAAGAGTTTGGAAACAAAACAAGAGGCCGCAATCTTTACTGCAAAGCCTCTTGCCGGAAATGAACGTTAAAATCTAAAAAATATGAAAATATTTGCACACCATCCAAAGGCAAACGGAGGCAAAGATTCCGGCGCATACGTCGTCCATCATAACACCGTAAGCGTTTTTCATTTTGGAATCAAACCATTTAACCGGCCCCATTTTGCAAATATCAAAAAAGCGGAAAAAGGAAAATCCGATAAAATAAACATACCATTTATCCGGATTTTGATACAAAGCATCGGCAACTAAGGTAAAACTCAAGAGCTGACCGACAACTTCGTCAACAACCACTTTTTTGGGGTCTTTGTCTTCCTGATTTTTTATCAGTTCATGAGTCGCCGGAACTCCGAGTATAAACCAGATTACGGCGGCAATCACAATACCGAGAGAACCCGAGAAAAAGCACAGTAAAAAAGCCATCGGTAAAGTGGCTAATGAGCCTGCTGTTCCCGAAGCTTTCGGGGATAACCCCGAACCGAAAAATGTGGCAATAATATTGGCAATTTTAGGATTCATTTTTGTCTCACTTTACCGGATTATTACAATGAGCGGACAATTTTCTGTACCAAGAAGCGTTTTCTCCGCAGTCATCCTGCCTTGCCGAACCTTGAGCGGCATTTGTGGTAACATTATGAGTTTCTTGGTAATAAGTGTATCCGTAAAATGCCAACCCGCCGATTAAAACAAAAGTGAAAACGGTGTTCATAAGTTTAACAAATGTGCCGAGCAATAACAATATTCCGAGCAAAATCACAAAGTTCAATTTATCAAACAACAGTGATTGCACAATGTTATCGCTATGGATTAAGTTGTAAGCATAAAGGGCAACCAGACCTAATAACAAAATGGATTTAAAAACTCTAGCTATCATAGCAAATCTCCTCATAAAAAAATAAATTATAAACTTTTTAAAACAAATATCTAAACAAAGCTTTAATTTTTAACTTAAAGTATTATTTCAAATAGGTAAAGAATTTTTTATGGAGAAAAAAATGATAGATAAAATATGTTTGTGGCTAACCGTAATCGGCGGTATTAACTGGGGATTGGTCGGTGCATTTGATTTTAATCTTCTCACGTTTTTGTTCGGTTTTGCACCGATTGTTGTGGCTATTTTGGAGATAATTGTCGGAATTGCCGCTTGTTATACCGCGTATGCCTACTATAACAAATAATCTCAAAAACAAGAAATCCGTCGGCAAGCCGACGGATTTCAAGTTAGTTCTTAAAATTTATTTTCCTGTCCCAGCGGCAGAAATACCGCAGGTAGAAGAAAGTACACATGGCGCCAACAATTAGCACCCAGATAATACCTGTAAAGTAGAAAAGCATCAGTAGCATGTCGTCATCTATGTACACGTCCAGAGAAAGAGTGTACATAGCAGTTGCGTACAGATATGTAGCAACTGTCAGAATAGCTCCGCCGGTAATGCCGACCACTATTTCTTTGAACTTGTCAGCCCAAAGAATTTGAGAAATGGTTCCGATACCTACGATTATAACGCCGATAATCAGAATGATGTTAAATACTGCCAGACAACTGTCCATGTTCTCCACTTCGCGGGTGCGAATTACTAACGCAAACAGGGCTGCAAACAGGGCTGCCCACATAATTATTCTAGTTCTCATGTCATATAATTTTTAGTTACTAACTGCCCTTTATTATATCGCATTTCAGATAAAAAATCAAGATGTTCTGCAAATAGCAGATAAAAAGGTGTTTTTCCCGTTCATAACTTTGATTTTCTGCTTGGTTATTTTTCGGTTTTGCGCTATATTCTGCAACAATAAACACAATATTTTTGATGAGGAAATAATGACTGATTTAACCAACGAAGAATATTTACAAAGCGAACAAGAATATAATGCCGATTCAATCAAGGTTTTACGCGGACTTGATGCGGTAAGAAAGCGTCCGGGAATGTATATCGGAGACACTGATGACGGTTCGGGTTTGCACCACATGATTTATGAGGTTTTGGATAACGCTATTGATGAAGCGTTGGCCGGATATTGTGATAAAACTTTGGTGATTTTGAATCCGGACGGTTCGGCAACAATTCGTGACAACGGACGCGGAATGCCGGTAGATACTCACAAAGAAGAGGGTGTTTCCGCAGCAGAAGTTATTATGACAGAATTACACTCCGGCGGAAAATTTGATAATAATTCGTATAAGGTATCCGGTGGTTTGCACGGTGTTGGTGTTTCGGTAGTTAATGCTCTTTCCACTTGGTTAAAACTTAAAATATGGCGTAATGACAAAGAATATGTTGCTGAGTTTGCCGACGGTAATGTGGTTGAGCATGTTCATGTGGTTGCCGATGCCCCTAATCGTCACGGCACGGAAGTAACATTTTTGCCGTCGCCGAAAACCTTTACGCAAACAGAGTTCAGCTTTGAAACTTTGGAGCGAGCCATCAGAGAAAAGGCATTCTTAAATTCCGGTGTTTATTTGAAACTTATTGATAACCGCGGTGCAGAGCCTAAGGAAATAGACTTTCACTACGAAGGCGGTTTGTCGGCTTTTGTTACGCACCTTAACAAATCAAAAGCACCGTTGCACGAAAATATTATTTCCATCACCGGAGAAAATAACGGTATTCAGATTGAATGTGCGTTACAATGGACAAATGCCTATAACGAGTCCATGCTGTGCTTTACCAACAATATTCCGCAAAAAGACGGCGGAACGCACTTAGCCGGTTTCAGAGGTGCATTGACCAGAACAATAAACAGCTATATTCAGGAAAACGGTTTATTAAAGAAAGATAAGGATATTATCACCGGAGAAGATATGCGTGAAGGTTTGACCTGCGTGTTGTCGGTTAAAGCTCCCGATCCTAAGTTCTCTTCGCAAACCAAAGACAAGCTTGTTTCCTCAGAGGTTCGTCCGGTAGTAGAGAGTATTGTCGGCGACAAACTCAAAGAATGGTTGGATGAGCATCCGACTGAAGCCAAAACTATTGTCGGCAAAATTTTGGAAGCCGCTTCGGCACGTGAAGCTGCCCGTAAGGCACGCGAATTAACCCGCCGTAAAGGTGTTTTGGATATTGCTTCCTTGCCGGGAAAATTGGCAGATTGTTCGGAAAAAGATCCGGCATTGTCTGAAGTATTTATCGTAGAGGGAGATTCTGCCGGTGGTTCGGCAAAGCAGGGAAGAGACCGTAAAAATCAGGCAATTATGCCGCTCAGAGGTAAAATTTTGAACGTTGAACGCGCTCGTTTTGACCGCATGCTTTCATCAGCCGAAATCGGTATGATGATTACTGCTTTCGGCACAGGTATCGGACGAGATGATTTTGATGCTGACAAGTGTCGTTATCATAAAATCATTATCATGACCGATGCCGATGTTGACGGCGCCCACATCAGAACATTATTGCTGACCTTCTTCTATCGCCAAATGCCGGAACTTATCCGTCGCGGCTACATTTATATTGCCCAACCTCCTTTGTATAAGGCAAAACGCGGAAATTCGGTGATTTATATTAAAGATGACCGCGAAATGGAAGACTATTTGATTCACGGCGGTTGCGAAGACGGTTATTTGGAAAAGGCAGACGGTGAACGTTTGGTTGGCGAAGATTTGATTAACTTTGTTGAAAGCTCTAAGAAAGCCAATTCCATGATTAAGGCCTTGACATTAAAAGCTCCGGAAAAAATTGTGGAACAGTTGGCTGTGCGCGGTTTGTTTAATCCGGAAGTATTGCAAAACAAGGTAACTTTGCAAAATGAACTCAACCAGATGGCGGAACGCTTGGATTCTTTGGAAGCGGAATATGACCGCGGTTGGAAAGCCGAAATCAATGCCGAGGGCAGTGTGGTATTTTATCGTGTTTTGCGCGGTGTTAAAGAAGAGCATGTTATCGGTGCTAATATTTTGGAAAGCCCTGAAGGTAAAGTTCTTAATGATATGCACGACTTTTTGGTTGAAAACTTTGAGCATTCGTCAAAACTTAATACTAAATCGATGGGCATGAAGCGTGTTGACGGACCTGTAAGCCTGATGAATGCCGTGACTGCGGCCGGTAAAAAAGGTATTTCTATCCAACGCTATAAAGGATTGGGAGAAATGAATCCGGAACAACTTTGGGAAACGACATTAGATCCGGAGGCTCGTTCTTTGTTGCAAGTCAAGATTGACTCTATTGAAGAAGCCGACGAGGCATTTTCTACCTTGATGGGAGACGTGGTTGAACCGCGTAAAGAGTTCATTCAGGAAAATGCGTTGAAAGTTCAAAATTTGGATATTTAATAAAGGATTGGAAATGACTACATACTATATTGTTTCCGGCGGTTTTGATCCGATACATGAAGGTCATATTGAAATGATTAAGATGTCGGCAGCCGCTTCGGATGGTGTTATTGTATTGGCTAATTCAGATGATTGGCTTTGTCGTAAAAAAGGTAAAAATTTCTATACCATGAAAACCCGCAGAGCCATTTTGGAAAATATCAAGGGTGTGATTGATGTGCTTGAGTTTGATGATTCCGATAATTCAGCTTCTGACGGTATCAGAAAAGCGCGGGCAAAATATCCGGATGCTCATTTGGTATTTGCCAACGGCGGAGACCGAGGAAAGGATAATATTCCGGAGTGTCCGGTTTGCGCCGAATGTCACGTGGATTTAGCATTCGGTGTCGGCGGTGATAACAAAGCAAATTCGTCGTCATGGATTTTGGAAGAATGGTACAAATTTCAGGATAATAAATAGGTAGCGGATAAAACATTTGCAATTATTTGCAAAAGATAGTAGTAATACGGCTTAATCAAATAATAAAAGAGGAGATAAAAATGGTAAAAACAGCACTTATTACAGGTATTACCGGACAAGATGGCTCATATTTAACCGAATTGCTGTTAGAAAAAGGCTATGAGGTTCACGGTATTGTGCGCCGCAGTTCATCATATAATACAGGCAGAATAGAGCATTTGCAGGATAATAAACATTTGCATTTACATTACGGCGATTTGACGGATTCCGTTAATTTGGTGCGTTTGGTAAAAGAAATAGAACCGGATGAAATCTATAATTTAGGTGCTCAAAGCCATGTAAAAATCAGTTGGGATTGCCCCGAATTTACGGCAGAATGTGATGCTTTGGGAACATTGCGCCTTTTAGAAGCAATCAGAATTAACGGATTAGAGAAAAAAACAAAATTCTATCAGGCTTCAACTTCGGAGTTATACGGATTAATTCAAGAACCGATACAATCAGAAAAAACACCGTTTTATCCTCGTTCTCCTTATGGTGTTGCAAAGTTATACGGATACTGGATTACCGTAAATTATCGTGAAAGTTTCGGGATTTTTGCTTGTAACGGAATTTTATTTAATCACGAATCTCCTCGTCGTGGTGAAAATTTTGTGACTCGTAAAATAACACTGGCAGCAACCCGCATCAAGGAAGGTTTGCAAGATTGTTTATATTTGGGCAACTTGAATGCCAAACGCGATTGGGGACATGCAAAAGATTATGTTGAAGGAATGTGGCGTATGTTGCAGGCAGACAAACCTTCGGACTATGTTTTGTCAACCGGAACAACAACATCAATCCGTGACTTTGTGAATATGGTGTTTAATGAGTGCCAAATTGAGTTGGAATGGAGCGGTGAAGGCATTAATGAAAAAGCCGTGAATAAAGCAACCGGAAAAACGGTTGTCGCGGTTAATCCGGAATTTTTCCGTCCGGCAGAAGTTGAACTTTTGTTGGGTGACAGCACAAAAGCCCGCACTCAGCTCGGTTGGCAGCCAAAGTATGATTTAGCGGCTTTGGCCAAGGAAATGGTGACAGAAGACTTAAAACTCGCCAAAAAGGAAAAAGTTTTAGCTCAAAACGGTTTTGAAGACAACACACATTATGCCGCTTAACGGAGGCAAAATATGAAATATTTTATTACCGGTGTATCCGGATTTGTCGGCAGATATTTTGTGGAATATCTGCAAAAGAAAGAAAATGATGCGGACATTTTTGGTGCAGACATAGCACCATCTTGCAATCTGCCGATAAAATATCGGCAGATTGATTTGATTGATAAAGCAGCAACATCAGAAATTATCGGAAACTACAAGCCTGATTACATTGTGCATCTGGCCTCAATAAGTTCTGTCGGGCAAAGTTGGCAAAATCCGTCTTTTTGCTTTGTAAACAACACAACTATAATGCTGAACATTTTGGAAGCTGTTGTTCAGAACAAATTGAATAGTCGGATTCTTTCAATCGGTTCGTCCGAAGAATATGGTGACGGTGAAATGCCTTTTGCCGAAAATATGCCTTTAAACCCTAAAAACCCTTATGCTGTAGCAAAAGTGAGTCAAGAGCTGCTTGGTAAACTTTATGCTGAAAATATGGGATGTGATGTGGTTATGACTCGTTCATTTAATCATATCGGTCCGAATCAGAGTGAGCGCTTTGTCGTGCCGTCATTTATGCGTCAAATTGTGAATATTAAGCAAGGTGCCGAAAACAAGATGTCGGTCGGCAACATCAATGTTGCACGTGATTTTTTGGATGTGCGAGATGTGGTAGATGCATATTATAAAATTTTGCATAGAGCCAAAAGCGGAGCAATATATAACGTGTGTTCCGGAAAAACATTCAAATTGAGTGAGATTATCAAAATTGCCGAAGATATATCGGGAATAAATATTAATGTTGAGGTAGATACTTCTCGTCTGCGTCCCAATGATGTTATGGTAATTGTCGGAAGCAATCAAAAAATAAAGCAGGAACTCGGTTGGGAGCCTCAATATGATATGCAACAAACAATAAAAGATATATTACTTAGCATGGAGCAAAATAATGAAAAGTAAAGTGAAAGTTTTGTTTGATGCAACAATTTTGGGTAACTTTTATGTGAAAGACTCCGGCAGAAGCGGTATATTTTGGACGACACTAAGGATTCTGCAGGCAATGTCAAAGCGAGATGACTTAGATATTTATTTGTATTCGCCGAACATGATGGAGACAATGAAGTTTGTTGATGATTTTGCCGATAAAATACCGCATTTGAAAATATGCTCCGGTGACATAAAGAAAATGGATGTGCATTTTTCACCGGTATTTAAAACTGCCGATAAAATCAGAAAAACCGGAATTCCCTGTTTTTCCGTTTTATATGATTGTATTCCTAATGTTTGTCCGGAATATTTTAATGATGGAATAGGTTGGTTTTATGATTTTGCCAAATCGTTGACTGAAGAAGATTACGGATTTTCAATTTCCGACTACACTACTAAAGATTTTTTGCAATATTATCCGAAAATTGATGCGAAAAAAATTGTCACCATTCCTTTGTCCACCAATCAGGAATATAAGCCGAAAGTAAAACTGACCGAAAGTGTGCGTAAAAAGTATCATATTCCGGCAGACAAAAAGTATCTGTTTTCACTTTGTTCTCTGGAACCGCGTAAAAATTTAATTCGTTCAGTAAGAACGTTTATCAAATTCATTCAAAAAAATAAGATAGATGACTTGGTATTTGTTCTCGGAGGAGGCTCATGGAGCGGGTTTATTGAAAAATTTGAAAATGAAGTTCCGGAATATGCCGAGTATAAAAACAAAATTATCCGTGCCGGCTATGTTGATGATGAAGATATGAATGCTTTGTATTCCAATGCCGAGTGGTTTGTTTATACTTCGCAATATGAGGGATTCGGAATGCCTCCTTTAGAGGCAATGTCCTGCGGTTGTCCGGTAATTACCTCAAACAACAGTTCTTTGCCGGAGGTTGTCGGTGATGCCGGTATTATGATTGATTATGATAGTGATGAGCAGCATATTGAAGCTTATGAAAAATACTATTTTGATGAAAAATTACGCAAAAAAATGGCACAAAAAGGCTTAAAACGTTCTAAGTTGTTTTCTTGGGATAAAGCTGCAGAGATTATAGCACACGGTTTTAAAAAATGTAATCAGCCTGAAAATAGAAAATCATTAAACATAAACGAGTTTTTATGGGAGAGTGTGCATATTAAATTATTTAATTCATTTCCTTTATTCAAAATAATTGAAAATGGAAACAAACAAAAAATTTTGCTTTTTAATCTGATTCCGTTTATGAGTTGCAAAGAAAAGCCGACGAAAAAAATTTGGCGTTTCTTGGGTATTCCGTTTTTCAAAATCAGGCAAAAATCAATGAATACAACAAAGTATTATTTGTTTGGTATGCCATTGTTTAAGATAACCAAAAAGTAGGAAAAATCTATGATTAATGTTGTATTTATATGTGATAATAACTATGCTTTACCTACTAGGACGGCTATTAACTCTTTAAAGAAGACGCAATCTTCAAAATTATGCATTTATGTTATTGCCGTAGATTTATCTATTGAAAATATTAATCTTTTTAACAGTTTGTCGTCGGAAAATATTACAGTTAAGGTTTTACAAAAGAGCAACGAATTTCAAAATGTGGGAGAAAATCACCCATATGTCAGTAAAGCGGCACTTTTCAAATTCTTTTTACCAAGCATGATAAAAGAAGATAAAGTATTGTACCTTGATGGCGATATAATTGTTGGTGCCGAACTTGATGACTTGTATGGTTGCAATATTCAAAGGTATTATGCTGCCGTGGTTAAAGATATGGCCGGAATGATTGCGGGGCATCATGAAAAAATGAATCATGAAAGCTATTTTAATTCCGGAGTAATGTTGTTGAATTTGAAAAAAATGAGGCAAGAAAATACAGCCGATAAATTGTTGAAAGCTAAAAAGGAAGATGTTTGGAAACATTTTATGGATCAGGACACTCTGAATCTGGTATTTGCGGAAAAGGTTAAGTATCTATCACCGAAATATAATTTTATGCTTGGGAATATGCGGACTTATAAATATGAGCAAATAGCAGATTTTTATGGTGTTTCAGTTAAAGAAATAATGAGTCCGGTTATTTGGCATTTAACCAATTACCTGAAACCTTGGGATGATATAAACAGTTGCATGTCCGAGTTATGGCTGAGATATGTTATACCTGAGGATATAAAGTACATTCTTGGTAATTATTGCAAAAGCTTAAGTTCAAAATTGGAAATGCTGGCACAGCAACAAGAGGTACTTATGAAGAAACAAGATATGCTGATGAAGAAACAAGATATGCAGATACAGAAAAATTCCAGACGCTTGTTTAAATGTATTCAACAAAACAACAAATATGCAATTTATATTTTAGGGTGTCCAATATATAAGGAAAAAGAAGATAAAATTTATATATTTGGGGTACTCATGTGGAATCATAGGTGGTTTAAGGAAAACAGATAGAAGATGAAAAGCTGGAATATCTTAAAAAAAACAAAAAAAGCGAATGGGCGCAGGCATATATATTTATTTGGTGTCAAGGTTTTCAGTTATAAAAAGAAAAATAAGTCATCATTAAATGATAAATATGCAAATTCATCTGATTTTAATTTTAAGACATATACGGATTTGAGTAATGATATTATCAAAAACTTATATAAAATTCCGGATAATATTGACCTTGTTGTAGGTATTCCCAGAAGCGGTATGATACCTGCATATATGATTGGATTCCTAAGAAATTTACCGGTATGTTCATTAAATGAGTTTATGGCCGGTAATTTAAAACGTGATGGTGAAAGAAAAATAAAAGAAATAACGGAAGAAAAATTAAATATATTGGTTATAGATGACAGTTGTTCTTCCGGACGAGCAATGTGCCGAGCAAGGCAAGCAGTCGGAAATTTATCAGAAAAACACAATATTATGTATATGGCTGTTTATGTTTTGCCGGGATCGGAACATTATATAGATATATATGCTGAGGTTGTACCAAATCCCAGAATGTTTCAGTGGAATTATTTAAATCATCCGAATATTGAACAATGTTGTTTTGATATAGACGGTGTTCTTTGTTATGATCCTACACCTGAACAAAATGATGATGGTCAAGAATATATCCGATTTTTGGAGACAGCGCGTCCTAAATATATTCCGAAATATAAAATAGGTGCGCTTGTGACTTCACGTCTGGAAAAATATCGTAAACATACGGAAGATTGGCTGAAGAAAAATAACATTAGCTATAATAAGCTTTACATGTTAAATTTACCCAGTAAAGAAGAACGAATACGTCTAAACGCACATGCAAGCTTTAAATCCGAAGTTTTTGCAAAAAAAGGACTTGTTTTTTATGAAAGTGAGCCTAAACAGGCAGAAGAGATTGCTCTTAAAACAGGTAAGCCTGTTATATGCACGGAAAACAATACTTTGTATTATAAAAAGATGATTAAGTAGGAACGGATTATCATGAAAAAATTACTATATATCGGACATTCTTATCATCAAAAAACAAAATCTGCCGACTTTATTTTGCAAATGCTGAGTAAAAATTACGAGGTATCAAAAATTTATTTTGACCCGTATACCGACAATATGGATGAAGTTTTTTCTGTTTTGAACGGAAAAATTTTTGATATATTGCTTTTATGGCAGATTATGCCGAGTTTGGATAAGCTGAAAAAGGCGATAAATTTCAGACACAGTGTGTTTTTTCCGATGTATGACGGAGCTCCTGATAGGGATGACAATATTTGGGCGGAATATAAAGATACGCAAATCATAAGTTTTTGCCGCAAATTACATGAAGAACTTAAAAAAATAGGTTTTTCGTCGCATTATATTCAATTTTTTCCGGAGCCGATTACGGTGCAGAATATGGGAAAAACAGATTCGGTTTTCTTTTGGCAGCGAATTAATGATATTAATGCAGATTTGGTAACAAAGTTGTTGGAAAATACTCAAATATCGCATTTACATTTTCATAAAGCAATAGATCCGGCGCACACAATGACTTTGCCGCAGGCAAAATGCAAGATAACCACTTCCGAATGGTTTGATACAAAAGAAGACTTGCATAAAGTTATGCAAAATTCGGCACTTTATATTGCACCTCGTTTGTTTGAAGGTATCGGAATGAGCTTTTTGGAGGCAATGGCAATGGGGCGTTGTGTGATTGCCGCGGATAACCCGACAATGAATGAATATATCAAAAACGGGGAAACCGGATATTTGTATAATCCGCAAAATCCTCAGCCGTTGGAGCTGAAAAATATTCCGAAAATTCAAAAGAATACGCAAAAATACATAGAAAACGGATATGCAAAATGGGAAAAAGAAAAATTCAAATTTTTAGATTGGATGGAAGAAAAAACAGATGCAGATACAAATAAAATAGGAAAATATTACCAAAAACTTTACGGAAAAACAGAATATAAGCTGTTTTCGGTTATACCTTTGCTGACCGTAAAAAGAAGTCACAGAAAGATAAAATTTTATTTGTTCGGTTGTCTGCCGATTTTTAAAATAAGGAAAAAAGAAAATGAAAAAACAGCCTAAGATAACCATCATTACGGCAACATACAATTTGCTTAAAGCAAAACGCAAAGAAATGTTTGCGCAAAATGTGGAAAGCGTGCAAAAACAAACATACAAAAATATTGAGCATATTGTAATAGACGGCGCTTCAACCGATGGCACGGTTGAAATGTTGGAAGAATATCAAAAACAAGGCTTGATAAAATATTATTCCGAACCGGATAAGGGTATTTATGATGCCATGAACAAGGGAATTAAAAAGGCAAAAGGGAAATATGTGGTTTGTCTTAATTCCGATGATTATTATTGCAATGACAGAGCGGTTGAATTGCTGGTGGAAAAAGCAGAACGGGAAAATGCAGATGCTTGTTGTGCTTCAGCTCGCATTATTGATGAAAAAGACGGCACTTTTTTAGCACATTTTCCGAGCGAGGAACACTACAATTTGATATTCGGGTCAATGGCAAATCATCAAACTTACATCATTAAAACAGATGTTATGAAAGAACTCGGATTTTATGATTTGGAATACAAAATTTCGGCCGATACGGCATTTATGTTGAAAATGCTACAGGCAGGTAAAAAGGTTTGCAGTATAGAACCGGAAATAGTTTCTTTTCGCACCGGCGGAGCATCAAGTAATGCAGATGCAGTTGCTTCTGATGTGAAAAAGGCACTGTTTGAAAATTACGGAAAATATCATGGCTTAACAAAAACAGATTGTGAGCATTTGTATGGTTGTGATTTTTGTTCTTTACCTCTGAATGAGGCGATTGAACTCGGGATTAAATTAGAAAATCCAATGTGGGTGAAAGAATTTTTTACTTGTTTATATGCGCACCGCAATCCTTTTTATGATGCACGAACAACGGCGAACATTAAATATAAATTGTTTGGATTTATTTCGTTTCTGAAAATTAAAAAAGGAATTAAAAAAACAAAAATTTATTTTTTGGGAATGCCGCTTTTTCGCATGAGTTGTGACGAACAAAAAACAGTTGTTTCTTTTGTCGGAATTCCGGTGCTAAAAATCAAGATATATCCGGAATTGAAAAAATATTACATTTTCGGATTGCCGATATTGAAAAAGATAATGAAAATATCGCGTGAAACAATGTGGCGAACACCGGAATAAAAATTTTATTTCCAACCGCAAAAGATATTAAGAAATCTTAAGAGGAATTTTTCTTTTTTCTTAAGAAGAGGGGAACTTAAGTTGCTTTTTAAGTTGATTTTTCCGTAAATTAAAGCTCCCAAACAACGCTTAAAGTAGTATTTAGAGCATACCTTATCAAATTCTGATAGAGACAGTATGTTTTTACTTTTGTTAATTTCGGAAAGTTTTTCTAAAGTTCGGAGTGCAGTCAGCAAAACCGTTTTATCCGTAATTTTATTGCGTCCGCAAGTGGTATAATTGTCAAAAACATCAATTTCATCCGCATCAAGGTCAATATTGTTGCCGGCAAACCAAAGTTTGTGGAACATGGCACGCTCTTTGCGAATAATGTCTTTTTGCGCTTTACTGGTCATATTTTTATGAAAACGGTATTTGTAAAGAACTTGCGGCAAGTTTTCCAATCTGCCGTATTTACTGAAGTCATAACACAAAATTCTGTCATTTAAGGAGATATAGTTTTCATTATATCTTATTTTGTGCAGCTCAATAATGTCACGGCGCATCATAATTGTCGGGTGATGGAGGGAAGACTTAAACAAAAGGCATGCGCATATTTCCTCGTGAGAACGCGGATTCTTTACTATCTTGAAACGGTTGATTTCTCCGAATTTTTTATACCAAGAACCCAAAAGAACAATTTCCGGATGTTTTTCTAAATACGTATATTGAGTAGATAGCCGAGAGTTCAGCATAATATCGTCATGATTCATAACGGCAACATATTTTCCGGAAGCCAATTCCAATAATTTGTTGTAACTCTGCGGGATTCCCATATTATATGGGTTTTCAAAATATTTTATGCGTTTGTCATTATAGCTTAAAACAATGTTTTTCAGCTTGCGATTATCCGGACTGTCATTCAAAATTAAAAATTCAAAATCGGTAAAACTCTGTGCCAAAACACTGGAAACAGCGTCGCGCAAATAACTTTCTGCGGTATTATAGACCGGCATTATAACAGAAACGGATACCATACGAAAGCCCTTACTCCACTATTATTAAAATTTTTCTGTATTTTACATAAAAAGTTGTTTAAGTCAACACTCAATTTTGTTGCTTGCAATGCTAAAAGCAGTTGAAAAAAAATTGTTTTTTATATAGACTGTTTGCAGTGTTAATTATTAAGCGAGGTTAATCAATGAAAACAAAGGTAATTGCTTCTGTTTCCGCCGGTGCGATAATAGCTGCGGCGTGCGGTGGTGCAGTGTGGATGGGAAATCAACCGGAAACAACTTATTATCCTGACGGAAAAATCCATACAACGGTGCAAAGAAAATTTTTTCAGAAAACCGGCAAATACACCATATACAATGTGAATGGTTCAATTTCACAGCAATATAATATGGTAAACGGGGTTAAAGAAGGTGAAGCTGATATTTTTGCAGGTCAAAATGTTATCAAGGTAAATTATGCAAACGGCAAGCTGTCCGGCTCGGTATCTTTTGATACACATGAAAAATATCCGGAACTTTCCAAAACAGAGTTTTCGGTAAATGACGGAGTGTTATCTGTTCAGCAAAAAGAAGAAGATGATATTGTTTCGGTCGGCAGTAAAATAATTTGTGAAGATGAAAATTTGTTTGCCAAAGTTCAGAGTTTTGCCGAAAACGGCAACTTGGAAACATTTACCGCTTTGGCGGAATGTTTTGATTTTTCATCAGCCTCGGCAGAAGGGAAAGAATATTCTTGTGAATATGAAGGTGGATTTGTTTATCCTAAATTTACGCAAAACTCTTCTTTTTCGTGTGAAGATAAAAGCGGGGAGATGGTTAATCTTTATGCGTCTCTTTACGGATTGGAAAATTTAGGAAAATTTAAAATAAGTTTTTCGTATGATGCCGATAAAAATCAGTTTTCTTTCAAATCGGCAGACAGCAACAATAAATACGAACAGACACAAATAATTAAAGGTCTTGATGAGGTTATACCGGCAATCGGTGAATTCGGTTTTTCCAAACAGGAAAATAAAGATATCGTAAAATTGATAAAGGTCGTATTAAGTAAAATTACCAGCTCCGACAGCTTTATGCAGGTAAACGGTCGTAAAATTTTTGAAAGCACCGGAGATTTTAATCTGATGGATGGTTTTTCCAATCAGTGGAAAGCAACATTTTTCGGGTTTGATAATAAACCGGGGACCGAACTCAAAATTACCGATAAGGGAACAATTTTGAATCTGGCATATCCTGTTTCCGGAAAGCCTTTAATGTCTTTCGGTATGAAATTTAATGACAAATTTAAGGCTACCTATAAAAAGCTGTTGAATAATGTTTTGAATGAGTTTTCCGAAAATACGGAAGATGTGGCAATGGAACATCTTATGCAAGCGTTGCCTGAATATGCAATGGAGATTTCCGATGTTTTGGATTCCGTTAACGGTTTGCTGCTTAACAATAAAGGAGAAAAAATTATCGGCGGTGTAGTCGGTATTAAAAAAGGTGTTGATTTTTCAACATTCATGGAGTCTCCTGAAGAAGCGGTTACTTTAAAAATCATTACATATAAAGATAACAAGGTTGAAAATGTTATTTCCGGTGATTTAAAAAATGGTTTTGTAGCTAACGGCAAAAGGATTTTTGAGAACGAAATTGAAAATTACATAGATATGAATGCCATAGATGCCACAATGAAAGACATTGAAAAAGAAATGAAGCAGGTAAAAGAACTGATAGATAGCGGAAAAGTTACGGCAGATCCGTTCACTATGGGATTTTACAGCGGATATTTTAATGCAATGGATAAATATAAAGAAAATAAAGTCGCCGACCAACTGAGTATGTTGGCACTAAATATTCGCACAATGTATGCAACTCAGGATGATTACAGCGGACTAAATAGTGAAACAGCCAAAAAGATTGGAGTCGTTCCCGAAGATATGATAGGGGCAAATAATGCAATAGTTCATGCTTTGGGAGGCACCGTTAATATTTCTTCTTCGCAACTTAACAGCGTGGAAGAAAAACAGGATGCTTTCATTATTCGCCTTACCAATTTGTCTGAAAGTGTGTGTGAAAATATGATTTTCAACAGTTGGGATTTGATGTCGGATAAGAGTTTTGTAGCTTTCGGTGTTAATACCGATTTAAACAAAGTATATGCCGACAAATGCGAAAATATTCCTAATGTTGTATGCGGCTCCAACTTTACCGGATTTCCGGAATGTATGCCGTCGGGGAATATTGTATCGTATAAATTCAAATAATAAATCCGGACATCAAAAAAAACGGACGAGAGACAAACTCCCGTCCGTTTAATTTATGTTGCAAGATGAGCAAGATTATAGCATATAGGAAAAATACGCAACTGCCTCTTCTTCATTTTTTGTTACTTTGCAATCTTTCATATTTTTTCTCCTGAAATAAAATTAAGTCTAGTTGTTTTTCAGCGGCATATTTGCCAAATAGGCCGCCAACGCCGAATTAACGGCAGTTGTTCTTGCGCTCGGATTATACAACGCCTGATATAAAGCCTCTAACTTGGAAGTCGGATTAACTACCTGATTAAAAGCTTCCCGCGCTGTTGTTGCGCTCGGATTAGTCATGATTTCGGCAATACCTCTGTTTCTGGCATTTGCCGCCGGCAAAACTTCCCCGATAATTCCGGTCGGATTTTTGAGTATTTTGCGCACAAAACCCACTCCATCGCGCAATTTCTGCTTTTCTGATGTTTGTGAGCCTCTCAACAATTCATTAAAGTTGCGCATTTTTTTGATTTCGGCATTGGCATAAGCAATCAGCTTATTGCCTTCTTTTTCCCCTAATGCCATACGGATTTTATCTTGTGCCGATTTCGGTACAACTCTTTTCCACCCCAGAGTTTCATTTTCTCTGCCATGAATAATGTTCCATAACTCGTCTTTCATTCCGCCTTTGAGTGCAATTTTTTCATCGGCTGTCATATTTTTAAACATAGTACCGAACTCATCCGGTGTCATTTTGTTAAAAATATTGCTTCCTTGCTCATAAGCGTTTTCAAACTGATGCGCACCGGCATACAGCTTGTTTGCCTGCTCCAGCTTATCGCCGAAAACATTTTTCAATGCAGGGTCAAATTCTTTTAATGCTTGCCGTGCCTGATATGCTGCGGTGCTGTCAAGCTGGTTTGCACTTTGCTTGCTCAAAAGCTTACGCGCTTCCAAAATAACCCTTGCATCGGTATCCGGCAAATTCTTTAATGACGAATATGAGCGTTTAACCTTACTTATCGCATCGGCTATAACGTCATTTCCCTTGACAATCTCCCCAAGTGATGGTATATTATCTTCTGAAGAAGTGCTTTGTAGGTCAGAGAGTCGCTTCCTGCCGACAAGATTATCTTGTAACGACACTGGTTGGCGCCCAGTCTGGGCATTTCTTTTTACTTGATATACCGTTTTTGCTACCGTATCCCCTGTTTTAGGATTTTGAGATATAAAGCCGACAAAGTCGTTGTTATGTCCTTCACGCTCTTTTAATAACTTTTGAATATGAGGATAATCTCCTTCTGATACTTTTACATTAGGCGAATGATATACTTCATCTGCTATTTGTGCAATCCTTTCTGGAGTGTAATTTTCAAACATTCTATTACCTCTCCATTTTTGCACCACGCCAGCAGGAATCATCATATCAGACTTTAATGGTTTCTGCCCGCTATTTATTCTGATTTGATTAACCTGTTTTCTTATGTTTTCTGGTAATGAACCAAAAGGAATGTCAGAATATTCTTTAGTATTTAATTGATTTATCAAATTGTTACGAGCGGTGAAATTAGGGTCCAAATCCCCCATGTTTTCAAGTTCATTAAACAGCGGACGTGCTTTTTCTTTAGCCGCCTGCATAGCTTCTTCTTTGGCTACAAAACCGCTTTTGTTTCCGAACATTTCGTTTATAAAGGCCTCGTTACGGTCAACGGTCCCGCGGTTGATTTTATCAATATTTCCAGATATTTTGAAACGTGCTTCCGGCGTTTGTTGACGTGCCATTTGCACTGCTTATTATAGCATATAGGAAAAATACGCAACAAATTCGTTTAATGTTTCTTTAATTAAACATATAAGAAAAAGTTATGGTATAGAACTTGACAAATAATTTTGTATATGATAAATTTGTGTCAATAATTTGGATTGCTCTTGATTGGTTATTATGGAATAAGGCCGTATAAGACAAGAAATATAACTTTTTCTATTTTTTTGATGACACTTAAGTAATTTTGGCAACTAAGTCTTGATTTATATATAATTTTTCCGGTGCAAACTAACAGCAAGAGGATGATATGAGAGTATATACTGATGCAAGCACACGCGGTGGATTATCCGGAATAGCTTTTGTTGTTACGGATTCTCGTGATGTGGAATTATATAAAAAAGGTGTCGTGATTGCCCAAAGGGATAACAATACGGCAGAGCTTAGTGCTGTCTCGTTTGCTTTGGAAGATATTCAATACATGGATAAAAAACATGTTACGATTTTTACGGATTCAATCTATGTTATTAATGCGCTGCGTTGCGGATTGTGCCGAAAAAATGAAAAAGAACTTGTCAATAAAATCAGAAAGCAAATGGCTGAAACAAAAAGCAGTTTGATGTGGATTAAAGGACACTATCAAGATGGTTCGGTGCTTTCGTATTACAACAAACGAGCAGATAAAATGTCTAAAGTGGTGCGCCGGCAATACGAAAAACAAATTAAAGCGGCCAAAAAGGCTCGTCTTCTTGAATTACAACAACAAAAGGCCAATTCCAATATCGGTTATAAAAGCAAATTTGATATAATCAGAGAGGCTATCTGGAATAAAGACAGACTCTCTTAAATTACATTTCCATTCCATTTTTTTGTTTAGCCATTGATAAGGCTTTTGTTTGGCGGGCGTTCTGCTTATCATTTTTCGGAGATTTAAGCAAAACATAGCTGTATGCTTCCAACGCATAAGTCCCGTTTTTGTTAATCTTTTTGCCTTCTCCCGCTGTATCAAAAACAACTTCCCATTTTTGCCCGTTTGGCGGGGTAGGGAGTTTGAAATCAACCACACCGTAAGTGTTTCCACACATTAATACCATAAAATCATCATCAGTAGTCTTCGGAGTTTGCGGGTTTTTGGAGACTTCACTGCCTTTACCGTTTATAACATACGCCAAAATATGGTTATATTGATTGTTCCAATCTCCTTCTTGCATTTCCTGCCCGTCGGCACGTATCCACTCAATATCTTTACGTCCGTTTTCCGCTACAACTTCACCGGAAAAAACATCAAGGTTGGCAAAAACCGGATGTTTGGCTCGTAATGCGGTTAATTTGCGAATATGAATATATAGTTCGCGCTGTTCTTTATCAAAACCTTTCCATTTCAGCCACGTTAAATCACTATCCTGACAATAGGCATTGTTATTGCCTTTTTGCGTGCGTGCCAATTCATCTCCGGCACATATCATCGGCACACCGCGTGAGAGAATATTTGCCGTCATCATGGATTTTAAGCGACGGTAGGCAATTTCTTTGCTTGGAGATACAGATGAGTGATTATTATTGTTTCCGTCATTATTGTTCTCATTATTCGCCCAGTTGTTTTTCTCATTATAATTTACAACATCATTTGCCGTGAAACCGTCGTGAGCGGCAATATAGCGAATATATTTTGCGTGATTTTGCCCGTGCCAAAGACCTTCACCGCCGGATATGTGACCGGCCAACTCTCCGACAACCCATTCATCTCCGCGATAAAATCGGCGAATTGCTGCTTCGTGTTTGTCGTTCCATTCCATAATACCTTTCATGTTGCCGCGATAGTAACCGCCTAAAGCGCTCCAAGGCTCGCCGCTGATTTTAGCATTATATTGTGCGGAAATTTTGCGGATAATTTGCATAAACTGTCCGTTTTCATCAAAGCGGTTATTTCCGTCAAGTGCGCAGTCTCCGGCTAAATCAAAGCGAAAACCGTCAATACCGGCATCTTTTGCAAAATATGTTAACGAATCTTCCAGTAAACGTCCCATAATAGGGGTGTTTGTGTTCATGCTGTTCTTACATCCCGTGGTATCAATAAAACTCCCGTCCGGATTCATGCGATAATAGTTAGGGGCATCTAAACCTTTGTATGAAAGCAGATTTCCGTCTGCCCCGTATTCTCCGGTGTGGTTGTATACAACATCAAGTGTTACTTCAATACCGGCTTTGTGCATTTCATTTACCATTTTTTTGAAATCATCTCTGGTTCCGAAACGTTTATCAAGCGCAAAATGATTAATCGGGTTATATCCCCAATAATCGCTTAAGCCCAATTCTTTTTTGAGCTGCAAACCGCCGCAAGTGGTTGTTACCGGCATTAATTCAAGGCAAGTAACTCCGAGCGACTTTAAATATTGAATAATTACCGGATTTGAAAGAGCTCTGAAAGTTCCACGGTCTTGTTCGGGAATATCCGGATGCTGTGCCGTAAAACCTTTAACGTTCAACTCATATATTACAGTGTCTTTCCACTTTGTTTGCGGTTTTTTATGCAGATAAGGATATTTTTTATCATCTTCTTTCGGGGTGTCAAATACCACAACTGATTTAGGAACGGCATAAGCACTGTCTATGTTGTTGTTTAAACGAATGGCCGGATCTTCATGGTCCTTAAGTGTTGAGGATAAATCTTTGGCAAATGGATCAATCAACAGCTTGTTAGGGTTGAAATAAAGTCCTTTGTGCGGAGCATATTCTCCGTATGCACGATAACCGTATTTTTGGCCGGCTTTAATGTTATCAAGTTCGGCAACCCAAATATTATCTTCTCCTTTGGTTAAGGAAATTCTTTTTTCTTTTGTTTCATCTTCAGAAAACAGACACAACTCAATTTTTTCGGCATGCTCGGAATAAACGGAAAAGATAGTTTTCGGACCATTTGCAGTTACACCTAAAGAAGTTTTTTTAATCATGACTCATTCCTTATTTAATAACGCTTACGATTTTCGGTGAAGTATATCATACTCTGCTCTTTTTGTCAAATAAGGTTTTTGGTTGCAATAGGGGCAAAAATTGATTATAAAAGTTTAAAACGAAAGGGAAAAAAATGCCAAGTAAAAAGTATGAGGCTGCCGAAAAAACAAGAACCGGTTTGTGTAATTGTGCGCAAGCAGTTATTTGCACGTATTGTAAACGAGCCGGTATAAGTGAAGACATGGCAATGAATTTGGGTAATTCCTTTGCTGCCGGTATGGGAAATACGCAAGGAACATGCGGTGCCTTGGTCGGAGCCGGTATTGTTCTGGGTTTGATTAATAAAGACAGAGTAAAATCAATGAAAGATATGCGGCAGATTATGAATAATTTTCATAAACGCAACGGCGCAACGCAATGCAAATTGCTTAAAGGAACGGAAAGCGGTATCGTTTTGCGCGAATGTCCGGACTGTGTGGCTGATGCTTGTGAATTTTTGGAGGAAATTATCGGTGAAGATTAAAGATAGCTCAAAAGATGCAATAAAGCGGATATATAATGCTTTTTTTTATTCTGTTGACGGTGTTAAGTCAATGTTTGCATCAGAACCGGCATTTCGTCAGGATTTAGGCATTTTTGCCGTAGGCTTGATAGTGTTGTTTTTTGTAAATGTGAGCCGTGCCGAATTGGCAGTTATGATGTTGTCTTTGTTTTTGCTTTTAATGGCCGAAACGGTTAATACTGCAATAGAAACCGTAATTGACAGGATATCAACCAAAATTCATCCCCTGTCTAAAAAAGCCAAAGATATCGGCTCATTTCTGGTGTTGCTGGCATTGGTTAATTTAATAACTGTTTGGGGAATAATTCTGCTTTTTTGATGTGAGGACCGAAAAATGATGAAGTTAATGAAAAAAGAGGAGCCGTTGATATCGGTGATTGTTCCGGTTTTTAATGTGGAAGAGTATTTGCCGAAGTGTTTGGACAGTATTTTAGCCTCTACGGTTGAAAATATAGAAGTTTTGCTGATTGATGATTGCAGTTCGGATAATTCCAAGGCAATTTGCAAAGAGTATGCCAAAAAAGATGCGCGGATAAAGTTTTTTGGCAATGCCGTTCATCAGGGAGTCTGCTTTTCTCGTAATTTGGGTTTGGATAAGGCAAAGGGGCAATATATATCTTTTGTGGATTCTGATGATTACATTGCAGCGGATATGTATGAAAAAATGATTTCCGCCATGGAAAAAGAAAATGTTTCTTTGGTAGGGTGCAACGCATGGAATGTTGATATTGACGGCAAAAAACAGATAATCAGATATTTAAATGTAGCAAAAAATACCGCAATGTCTTTACAAAAGGCCGGAAACAAAATCTACCAAAGTTCCTTCCATATTTGGCGCTTGCTGTATAAAAAAGAAATTTTGCAAAATATACGGTTTTACGAAGTTCCGTTTTTGGAAGATGCGTTGTTTTTGATAGAACTGTATCCGCATATTGACAGGGCTTATTTTTTGGCTGAGCCTTTATATTTTTATTGTAAACATCCGCAAACTTGTTCAACTAAATGCCGCAGTGAAAATTTTGAGATTATCAAAATCAAAGATTTTATTGCCGAAATTTTTGCCAAGAGTTCGCTTTATGATTCGTTCAAGCAAGGATTTTGGCGTTGGTACACCTTTAATTTGGCCCATACTTATCAACTCATACCGGAAGAATTGCGGGGCAAGTATGCTGGTGCGGTGCAAAATGTTTTGCCGTATAATCATTATCAGGTTTTTCTCAATCGCATCAAAGAATACAAGCATAAATATTATTTGTTCGGATTTCTACCATTTTTGACGATTGAAAGAAAACGCGGAAAAAAATATGTGAAGCTGTTTAATGTGATTCCGTTGTATAAAGTAAAAGATTTTTCATTATAAAAAAGGGGACTATCGGTGGGAAAAATTGCATACGTAACAACGGAAATAAAAAAGACAATGCTTCGCGCTTGGGTTGTTTTGCGTTATCCGAATAAGACGGTTCGTAAACAAATGCGCAAAAATTTAATTGTTAATGCCGAGAAAAAATATTTACGGCGTTATTTAGATGTTTTACAAAACGAACAACAAAAGGAAATTACGGGAAACAGTCCGAAAATTATTTGGATTTGTTGGTTGCAAGGTGAAGAAAATATGCCTCCGATTGTGAAAAAATGTTTGCAATCAGTGCGCAAATTTTGTCCGGAGTATAAAATCATTATTTTGACCGATAAAAATATTCCGGAATTTATCGCTTTTCCGGAATATATTGCCGAACGCCGACAAGCGGGCGAGATGACAAATACGCATTTTTCCGATATTTTACGGGTTTCGTTGCTGGCGGAATACGGCGGAATTTGGATAGATGCGACGGTATTACTTACGGCTCAATTAATGCCGGAGATAACGCAAACAAAATTTTTTGCATACCATACTCATTCATACGTGAAAAATCAAAGTTGGCTTTTGCAGGCGGAAGCCGGAAACCTGTTGATGAAAAATATGCAGAATTTGCTGTTTGCCTATTGGAAAAAAGAACACAAACTTATTGACTACTTTTTGTATCACATATTTTTTGATATGATGGTGGAACATAATGCCGAATGTGCGGCAATGTGGGCAAATGTCCCGCTGATATATGATGACTGCTACGAATTGGAGGCAAATTATTTTGTTCCTTATGATGAAAAAAAGTGGAAAAAAATCAGGGAACAAACATCAGTTCACAAGTTGTCATGGAAATACAAGAAAGAACCTCAGAAAGGTGATTTTTTGGATGCTTTGCTGAATGGTAAACTTGAGGATTTTGGACAATGAAAACGGTTAACGTTATGATAAGCCGAAATTTAGGCGGAATAGAACAGGCATTTTCAGATTATTGTAATGCGCTTAAAATGTATAATCATCAGGTGTTTGCCGTAATTGACAACGGGTGTAAAATTCAAGCGCAATTAGAGGCTCTGCAACCGGATAAAATCATAAAAATTCCGTTTGTTCATTATAATTATTTGCTGATATGCTATCTTTATTTTAAGCTGAAAAGCTATGCTCCTGATGTGATTATTGTCCACAACAAAAAAGCAATTCCGATATTTAAGGCGGTTGCACGTATGCTGAATGCAAAAATTATCGGTGTTTCTCATAATCCGAAATATAAGCAGGTTAATAAGTGTGACGGAATTTTTACGATTACGCGGTATCAAAAAGAAATTTTTTCCGACAAAGGATTTCCGCGCGACAATATTTTTGTGGTGCCTAACTTAATATCTGAACAACGTGCATTTATTCCGATAACTGAATTTCATAATCCTCCGGTTATCGGCACAATGGGACGGTTTGATCCGATGAAAGGATTTCCGGATTTTATTGATGCATTGGCAATACTGAAAAGAAAAAAAGTTCCGTTTCAGGCTGTTATCGGCGGAGCCGTGCAGGAAAGCTACAAAAAAGAATATGAACGTATTGCCGCTAAAGTAAAATTATTCGGTTTGGAAAAAGATGTTAAATTTTTGGGATGGGTGCAAAATAAAGACGAATTTTTTGATAAGATAGATGTTTTTGTTTTGCCTTCACGGTTTGAACCGTTCGGAATAGTGTTGTTAGAAGCCATGATGCGCTCAAAACCGATTGTTTCTTCCGAAGCTGAAGGACCGCGAGAAATCTTTGCCGGCAATCCGGAATGTGCCTATTTGTTTCCGATGGAAAATCCCGAGAAAATGGCGGCACAGCTTGAAAAATCAATAACAAATCTATCACAAACAAGAGAGGTGGCAAAAAATGGCTATGAACTTTGTCAAAAAAATTACACACTTAACAGAGTGGCTGAAAAACTTAATCAGGCACTCTCATATTTTGCAAAATAACACAGAAACGGAAGAAAAACCGATTATCTCCGTAATCATGCCGGTGTATAATGCGGAAAAATATTTGCAGATGACACTTGAATCCGTAAAAAATCAAACTTTCACGAATTTTGAACTGGTTTGTGTTAATGACGGTTCCGACGACAATTCGGCAGAAATTTTAAAAACCGCGGCGAAAGATGACAAACGCATAAAAGTATTTTCGCAAAAAAATTCCGGTGGCAGTGCCAGTCGTAATAAAGGGCTGGATTTGGCTCTGGGGCAATATATTGCGTTTTTGGATAATGATGACATATATCACCCGCAGTATTTGGAAATTCTGTATAAAAATATAACAGAAAGCGGAGCAGATGTAAGCTGTTGTTCATATTTGCGCTTTAACGGTGATGAAAAATATGAATTTGAAAAAACAAACATAAAACCACATTTTGATTTTGTGTCGGCAGAACCGTTTAAGGATAAGTTTGAGCGCAAAAAGAAAATAGAAACTTTAATGTGGACCAAACTCTATAAAAAAAGCTTGTTTGACGAGGTGCGTTTTGCTGAAAGTTTACCGGCAATCAATGATATTTTGCTGAATATTGAAATTTTGCTTCATGCCGAAAAAATAGTTGTGTGCAAAGAAAAATTGATTGCATATCGCATCATTTCCACTTCTCAAACAATGAAACCGCTGTCATTTGCCCGCATTGAAGAATATAAAAATTTGCCGGTGGAAATAAACATACTGAGTGAACAATTTCCGCAATATAAGGGGATTTTGCAAAAACTGGCTTCGCGTTATGCTTACGGAATGTGCGTTAAGGAATATATGCAACGCTGTAATCCGGAAGATGATGAGCAAAATTATGCAAAAATTACGGAAAATCTGCAATATTTGCTGGCAAACAAATACATTAAATATGCAGATTTGAGTTTGCGGAAACGTCTTATTTTATGGTCATTCTTAAGAGGAAAATTCCGGTTGCTGAAATGGATTAAAGAATAGTTATCAGTCTAATTGTTTGATAAATCTGCTTAACGTGGCCCAAGAACAGTTCATACGACGTGCAATTTCGGCTTTGGAAAGATTTTGAGTGAGCATAATTTTTATTTCATTCTCATGTTTTTTCAACTTGTTATAGCGAACACCGAAATAATCTTGAAGATATAAAACAACAACATTATATTTACTTACAAAAAAATGCAAATTGTTTATACTTACAATAATTGGTTGACTTAATCGTATAACTTTGTATACTGCACACATTATACAAAATAAACGGTGGTTTTTGGAGAACTAAATGTCTAAGAATAAAGAATCTTTTAAATTGAAATTGTTGTGTTTTATACCCATATACAGCTGGAAAATTCGCAACAATAAAAAAATATGGAAAATATTAGAAATCCCTTTTATTAAAAGAGTGATTGATTCAGAAAATAACATTACAAAGTACTATTTATTTGGATTATTGGTCTTAAAAATAAAAGTTAAACAAAGAGAAGTATTAGATTAGTGTTTTTTAGGATATGCCATGGTGAATAATTCAACTAACTCAGATGATGTTGCTATAAGTGTAATAGTTCCGGTTTATAACGCAGAAAAGTTCTTGGGCAGATGCTTAAACAGCTTAATAAAACAAACAATTAAAAATATAGAAATAATTTGTGTTAATGATGGTTCTTCAGATGGGTCAGGTCAAATTCTGGATAAATATGCAACAAAGGATAAGAGAATAATAGTTGTCCATAAAAAAAATGAAGGGGCTGCTATTGCCAGAAACTGTGCAATTAATGTGGCCAGAGGTAAATATCTTGCTTTTTGTGATGCAGATGATTGGGTAGATGAGAATTTTTATGAAAGACTTTATCAAAACAGTAATAATGGTGAGATAGATATAATTAAGGGAAATACGGCATACGAGTCTGGTAAAAAAACTGATAAAAATGGAATTTTGAATAATATAATAAAAAAACATAAAGGGAATATTGTTGCTGTCTTTACTTATGAATGGTGGAGCGCGTTATATAAAAAGGAAATAGTTGAGAAAAATAAAATTGGTTTTAAGAAATCTTTACTAGGCGAAGACTTATATTTTATAGCCCACTTTTTATGTCATATAAAAAGTTACAAGATTATTGATGATGTATACTATCACTACTTTAATAATGATGATTCTCTAACACATAAAATAACTCCTGCTCACATAGTTGATGTTTGCTCTATTTTTGATGATTTGATTTTATATATTTTGTCTCAAAAAATAGATAATGAGGACAAGGCTTTGTTTATTTATGACAGAATACATTTTTTAATAGAATTCATTGGAAAGGCAAAAGAAAATGATAAATATGAGTTAATTAAACAATATATTCTAAAGTTTATAATTGTTTTGAATTCTTTAAACTCATCTTATAAAGAATATGCAGAAATAAAAAATGAAGAAAGTTTAAATTTATATCTTGATAAACCTTTGATATGTATAGAAAAGAAAAAATATAATCTTTTTGGTTTTATACCTATTTTTTGTTCCGAATATAAATTTCCGGCACCAAACGTTAAAATAATAAAAAATGATAAATTTTATGATTTTTTATGTCACGACGTTCGTGAAAACAGTGTTCTAATGATAGAATTTAATTATTTTCACGGAGAGTGTTTACCGGGGATGGCTAAATATTTTTTGGATTTAGGGTATAATGTAGATGTATGTTTAACGGAAGAAGAAAGTAATCTGGAACCGTTTGCAGGCATTAAGGATGAAAAGTTTCATGTCTTCGCAATGTCTCGCAATGATATATTAAAAATAGTCACCCACAATATTGTAGAGAGATATATGCACCTTTATATCAATTCAGACCGAGTGTATATTAATGATGAAGGTTTTGTGCCGGTTTTGAAGTATATTGGAGAAAATATTCAACTTCCCAAAGGGAAGGTCTTAACTTTATGTCATCATGCTGATCAATATGCAGATATTAAGCCCCAAAGCGATAAATTCAAGGTTGTTTCCTTAAATAAACTTCCTATTTTCCAAAGTGAAAATGTGTCTATGGTAAATGCTCATTTTTTTGAAACTTTTAATAGACTAAAAAAACATAACTTAACGACATTTGTATGTGTGGGACAAATTGAAAGCGAACGTAAAAATCATTCTGTGTTGATTGATGCAATAGATAATATTTTAAAAAGAGGTATTAAAAATTTTAAAGTTACGGTTATAGCAAGAGCAGGCAATTTAAATGTTCCCGAACATATAAAACCATACATAGATTTCATGGGTCGGTTAAGTTATAAAGATATGTATAATGAAATGAAAAAGGCTGATTTTTATTTGCCTTTATTTGATCCGGAAAATAAACAACATGAACGTTACATCAGTTGTGGTTCAAGCGGTTCTTATCAGTTAATATACGGCTTTAGTATTCCTTGTATAATAGCTGAAAAATTTCAAACTTCGGTTAATTTGTTTGATAATTCAAATTCTATCAGTTACAAAACCAATAATGATTTGTCAGATGCTATGAAAAATGCTATAGAAATGTCTAATGAGCATTACATGAGTATAGTCAAAAATTTACAAAAGTTGCAGAGGAACATTTATCAAGAATCTTTGGCTAATTTGAAAAGAATACTGAAAATTTCTGAGGCTGTTTTTCCTAACAATTATTTCATAAGCTTGGGAGAATGTTGTTTTACCAGAACTGTTTTAACAAGATATAATATGAAAGCACATAAAGAACAAGGTGAACTTAGTTGTCCGTTTGACTTATGTGTATGTTCTTTTAATTCAACAGTGCGAGTGGTTAAATCAAAATTTAGTGATTATTTCAACAATTTAGAGTGGGATCAAACAAATAAATTATGGATTAATTCTAAATATGGTATTTACTATAATCATGATCAGGATTGTTCTCAATATGACAAAGATAAGTTTATTGACAGATATAAAAAGCGTATTGAAAATTTTGAGGTCATGTTATCATCAGGCAAACGATTATTTATATTGAGTTCGGTTGATGAAAAAATTTCAACAAATGATGTTCTTAATTTTGGCAAGTATTTAAATCAAAAAAATAAAAATAATATTTTGTTGTTTGTTAATATATCAAAAAATGAACAGGCGCGTATTCTTGATTTTAAACAGAAAATGCAGGCATACAGAAAACAGGGTATAAATATTTTTTATGCACATATACCTCAGCCATACGAAAATTTTTATGAACAGTGGTATAAATATGAATACTTTAATTCAGATAAAGGAAAAGCATTTGAACAAAAATTTATTGAAAAAGTAAAAGAAGTTGCAGAAGATCATTTAGGCGATACTTATGAAACTTCCGAAAAATAAATTGTTGTAATTTGAACATACCTTTGGTAAAAATATCCGTAAGTAAATTCGGCAGAGGTATGATAAAATGTTAGACTACATAAAAAATAATTGTTCCTTAAATGGGGTGAAAAAATTTTTTCTTATCTTTTTTGCGTGTTTTGCCTTTGTAATGATATGTCGCTTATTTACAAGCGAAGCACTTGATTATAGCCGCGATTTAGGGTATGTGGCCAGTTTTTCGCTTCTTTTTACCGGTTTAACATTTATGTGGAACAACAGTAAAAAACATCTGATACTGTGTGCTGTTTTTGTCGGCATATATTTGCTTTCGGCATTTGTGAAATTACAGGGTGATATGATACTGATGGAACGTGAGATAACGCATACCATAGGCTTTGCGCTTATTTTGTTTTCCGTGTTGTCATTTTTGTATTACACCTCTCAACACTGTGCCGATAAAACGGTAAAAAATATATTGTCCGTTGTTGCTTTGATTTCTTGTGTGCTTTTTATTATGCCGGCCTTGTTATTTTTGGGATATGCTGCAGTAAACGGCGGAATCTTTTCATCTGATATCATGTTGACGCTTTTTCAGACAAATCCAGATGAAATTGCCTCTTATTTGAAAGACAAAAATCTTTATTTATGGGCGTTCGGTTCGGTCATGATTGTGGCATTCGTTGTTTTGTATATATGCTTTGCCTGCACGCTGAAAAGCAAAAAATTTAACTTGATTCCCTATACTTTTGCGCTGGTTTGGCTCAGCTACTGTGCCTATTCCATAATGCCGAAATTAAATTTGTGTTTTGTTGTGAATGTTGTGCAAACAACAAAAGCTACCCTTAATGGTTTTGACGACTTTAAAAAATCGCAAAAAAATCGTATTGCACAGCTTAAAAATCTTTTGCGTATGCAACTGGATTCTCAAAGTAACGGAATTTATGTTTTGGTAATCGGAGAGTCGGAAACCAAAGATCACATGAATGTTTATGGTTATAAACGTCCGACAACTCCTTGGTTAAGCGAATTTGCGCAAAACGAAAATACCGTTGTTTTTGAGCGCGCTTATTCAAATCACACCCATACCATTCCGACGTTGACCTATGCCCTGAGTGAAAAAAATCAGTATAATGATATTGATTTAAAGGATGCTTTTTCCATAATAGAGGTTGCAGAGGCTGCAGGGCTTAAGACGTATTGGCTCAGTAATCAGTCAAAATATGAGGTAATGGGAACTCCGGTTACCACGATGGCTTCACTGGCTGACGAGCAACATTGGTTGAATATGAATACGGGTGACAAAATTTTTACATCATATTATGATGAAAAATTAGTAGATGCTATTCCGCCGGCGGACGACAACGATAAAATGCTGATAGTAATTCATTTAATGGGCAGCCATGGGGCTTATCGCGATCGTTATCCGAAAAATTTTCGGCATTTTTACGGTTCTACCCGCAATATAGATACTTATGACAACAGTGTTTTATACACAGACTATGTTCTGCAAAAAATATATAACAAGGTGAGGGATTATCCTAATTTTATGGCGTGGGTATATTTTTCGGACCATGGAGATGATGCCGACAACGAACTCGGACACGAATGTACACGTTTTACATATCGCATGGCCCGAATTCCGTTTGTGGTGAATGTATCGGCAAAGTTTGCCGGCAGCCGGAAACAAGAACTGGAGAATCTCAAAAACAATAAAAATGCCTATTGGAGTAATGATTTGCTGTATGACACTTTTGTGCGTCTGATTGGTGTTGAAGGTTTGCCTAATTTGCCGGAAAAATACAATTTGCTCTCGTCGGAATATGATATGCCGAAAGAAAGTATCCGGATTCTTCATGGAGAGAAGGACCTGTCCGGTGAAGAGTAGGAGAAAATAATCCGTTTTTTACAAGGTGTTCCGCTTTAAATTCAAACTCTGTGGATTATATTCTGATAAAAGGAAAGGGTACAGAGATGAGGCGAACATATTGCGGACGGATTTTTGCCTATGACACAGACAGGGAACGCCTGAAAAAATTTCAGGAAATTTTTGAAAAACGCGGCTTTTTGCTGTTTGGAACCGATAATATTTATCAGCTTTTACGCTACACTTACGAAATTAAACCGGATGTAATGATTTTTTATGTGGATGAAAATTATAATCCGGTGCGCGCATTTTTGGATAGGCTTATACCTGAACTCGGTGCTGAGGAAAAATTTCCGATTATCGCCATAAAACCGCGGCAATACGAATTTCTGCAGCATCCGGCCATTGCGCATTATTTACATTCTCCGTTTGATATCGGCGACTTGGTGGATATTGTGGAAAGTTATTGTATCGGGCATAAACAACACCATATAATGCTGTTAAATGATTACCGCGAAAAGTGTTGCAAGTTTGCTGAACAACTGCAACAAGCACAGTATAAATATTTTCAGGTTCATTGTGAATCTGCGGCCAGACTCTATTTAAGCAAAAATGAGCCGAAAGCTGTTTGTATAGAATATTCTAAACAGTTTATAGGTATTCAACCGCAAATTGCTCATAAAAAAATATTTTATGTGGATAGCCAAGAAGATGTTGCTGAAATTGAAAAATTTTTGCGCTAAAAATAAGGTAAATAAAGGTGGTATTCGTATGGAGATAAAATGAACTTTACACAATTTGTCCGCAGAATTTATGATTGGGTTATTAATCTTTCTGCCAACAGGCATGCCTTAATTTGTTTGTTTGCCGTTGCTTTTATTGAAAGCTCATTTTTCCCGATTCCGCCTGATGTTATGCTGATTCCGATGATTTTGGCAACACCTAAAGAAGCTTGGAAATTAGCCGGTATTGCAACAATCGGCAGTGTGATAGGTGCTTATCTCGGTTATGCTATCGGCAGATTGGGGTTTGATTTGATAGCTGTTCCCATATTGGATTTTTATGGGGCTATGGCTAAATTTAATGAATTTAAGGATTTGTATAATCAATACGGCGCGTGGATAGTTTTTGGTGCCGGTATTACACCGTTTCCTTACAAAATTATTACTATCGCCAGCGGTGCCGTTCATCTTAATCTGGTTGTGTTTACCGTGGCCTCGGTAATTGCCCGCGGTTTGCGTTTTTATTTAATTGCATGGTTGTTATACAAATTCGGCGAGCCGATGCGGGAGTTTATTGAAAAGAATCTCGGCTGGCTTTCGGTGTTGTTTTTGATTTTGCTTATCGGCGGATTTGCGCTTATCAAGTTATTTTGACTTATTCGGAATTGTTTGATATTGCGTATTTTTCAGCTTAATCATGTAATCAACGACTTCATCATCATCCCATTCCACTGAACCGGAAATCTGTCCGATTTCTTCGCCGTTGCGGTTTACCATAACAGCCACCGGTGTTACCATAATTCCCATTCCGTGTGCAAAGTTTGATTTACGATCTGTGTAGGATTCCAAATTCGGAGCGCCTATTTTTTTCAAAAAGTTACGGCGTTCATCAATGCTTTTCCATTCTTCATCCGGAGAAATAATAATAACTTTGATGCCTTTATTTTTTGTTTTGTCGGCAAATTTTTGCAAGTGTTTCATGTCACCTATGCAGGGACCGCAAAAACGTGACCACAATACAGCAAGTAACAAATCACTTTTATATTCGGTTAATTTGTGCTTTTTGCCGCTGTCGCTATAGTAACTCAGCTCCGGAATGTAACGGGGTTGCGCAAACAAGTTAAGCTTAGCATCGGCATTTGCAAAAAACGTTAAAGCAATCAACAAAATACTCAAAGTTTTTAAAATATTATTCATTCGTTAACATCTTTCTGTTAAATTGTTCACAGTGAATTTATGTATAAACAAATAGTGAAAATAAAAGGTTAATAAATGAAAATTTTGCAAAAAATATTTTTGGTGTTGTTTGCCGTTTCTTTGTGCAATGTTCTCTCGGCTTGCGGCAGATATTCCGAACCGTCGCCGATTGAAGGCAGTGATTTTCCGCATAATTATCCGCACGATTAGAAAGGAAATACAATGACAGAAGAAAATAAACAAGAAAATTCTCCGGCAACGATTCCTTTTGTGGAATTTGCCGATAATGCTAATGAACGAACTCCTTGCATATTGGTTTTGGATTGTTCGGGTTCCATGCGTGGAGAACCGATAAAACAGCTTATTGCCGGATTGGCGGCCTTAGAAAAAGAATTGAAAGAGGATATTGATGCCAGTTCACGTGTGCAAATTTTGATTATTAAAGCTTTCGGCAAAGATGAAGTTGTTGTTTCTACCGATTGGACGGATGCTATGAATTTTACGGCACCGACTATGGAAGCAGGCGGCTTAACTCCTTTGGGTAAAGCTATGGAACTTGCTTTGAAAAAAATTGAGGACCAAAAATGTTTGTATGATAACTGCGGTATTACCTCAAAACGTCCGTGGATTTTTTTAATCAGTGACGGAGAGCCTACTGATTACGGTTGGGAAGATTCGGCAGAGCTTTGCCGGTATGCACAAAAAAACAAAAAGGTTGTGATTCATGCTATCGGAACTCAAGATGCCAATTTGGAAAAACTTGCCAAGTTTTCATTGTTGCCGCCAAAGCGTTTAACCGGTCTTAAATTTACCGAGTTTTTCCTCTGGCTCAGTCGCAGTGTTTCGTGTATATCTAAAGCGGCCCCGAATGCCAACAGCTATCTTGATGATATTAATGATTGGAATGAGACAAAGTAAAATATGAGTAATGATCACCACATATCGTTTATAACAGCCAGTATTTGCGGGGCGTTGCATCAGGCGAGGGGGCTGCCCTGCCAAGATTACGGGTGCGCCAAAAGCAAAGGGCAAAAAATGGTGGCTGTGGTTTCTGACGGTGCCGGATCGGCAAAGTTCGGCAGAATCGGTGCCAAAAATGTGTGTGAGACGTTATGCACGGAATTGTTGAAGTCTGATGCCGGCGATATTCGCTCAGACGTTATAAAAGCCATAAATATAGCCAGACAAAAATTAATTGTTCATAAAATGAATGAAAGTAAGGATGAGCAAGGGTTGGTTGATTTCTCGGCAACGTTGGTGGGGGTATTTTATTACAAAGGCAAGGGGATTTTTTTTCACATAGGAGATGGAGCCGGAGTTGCTTTTAAGCACGGAAACTATGACAATTTTATAATTTCCGAGCCGGAAAACGGAGCTTTTGCCTGTGAAACATTTTTTTATACCATGACTGATTGGGCAGATTGTTTACGTTTTCAAGAATTTGAAAATGCCGACCGAATTATGTTGATGACTGATGGGGTTACCTGCTTTGCATTTAATAACGATTACACCTCCGTTCGCTATAATTTTTTAATTCCGATAGCCGAATATTTGGAAAATGAACAAAGTAAAATATATGCTCTGGAAGCATTGCAAAATACGTTGAATAATCAAAAAGCACAGCGCATTAACGCTGATGATAAAACAATTTTATGGGCTAAAATTTCATGACCGACAATACACAATATTTAGCATTATATCCTGACGGACATCACGAAACGGTGGTGTTGGGTGAGTTATTAAACAAAGGAGGAGCTTCCGGAAAAATTTATCGTGATACTACGCACGAAAAAAGTGTGGCAAAAATTTATCATGACCGCAACAAAAGCGAAACAAATCGCAAAAAATTGGAGGCTATGCTGCAGAATCGTCCGGATATTCCTACCCGAGAATTTAAAGGAGAAGAATATATACAAATCGCTTGGCCGACAGCATTATTGGAAGATTCTCAAGGCTATTGTGTCGGTTATCTGATGCCTTTGATAGATACGGAAAAAGCAATTTCACTTGATTATTTAATGCAAAAAGCCGTGCGCAAAAAGCTGGGTATCACCGAAAACTATGCCGATCGTGTTTGTGCCGCATTTAATATTACCACCGTTGTTGCCGCATTGCATGCTTGCGGACACTATATTGTGGACCTTAAACCTTCAAATGTGTCCGTATATAAAGAGACAATGCTTATGGCTATGTTTGATTGTGACGGCTTCAGTATTAAAGGGGAACAGGGAGCTCGCTATCCGGCTGAATATGTGAGCGAAGAATATATTTATCCGGAAGGAATGACGCAAACTTGTGAACAAATGGGAGAAGAACAAGATAAATTTGCTTTGGCCGTAATTATTTTCAAGTTACTTAATGAAGGAATTCATCCGTTCAGCGGAACGCCGCGCAAAAAAGGTGATATGCTGTCATTGCAAGAGCGGATAGCACAATATCACTATGCTTACGGAATTTGGGCGGATGAATATCAAAAACCGCATCCATACAGTATTCATGATTATTTTGATAAAACTACAATGAATTTGTTTGAACGTGCTTTTACAAAAGGTAATGAACGTCCGTCAGCTTTGGAGTGGCAAAATCATCTTGATTATTTATATAATCACATGGAAAAGTGCAAAAAAAATCCTAATCATGCGTATTTTACGGCAAAAGGTTGCGGTCTGTGTATGCTTGATGAAAAAATAAAAGCCGAAATGAAAGAGTATAAAAAACAGCAGGCAGAACCGGTTAAAGTTCGTGGTGTGGAGGTTGCAAAAATTGCTTCCGGTGAAAATTCGGCAAAGGCAAAAATCAAGAAAGAACAAACCCAGAAAAACACTAAATATTATGCTTTTGCCGCCGGATATTTTTTGTTTTTCTCGGCTTTAATCAAAATGATTTCTCCGTTTTCCGAAACCTTCCGCAGTATCGGAATTTTTCCGCAATTAATACTGATAGTTTTATGTATTCACGGCATTAACAGGTGGGAACTTAAGCTTTATCAGTCTTTACCGGAAAATATTAACCGAAGTTGGGTGAGTATGTTGCACATATACGCCGTTATTTGCTTGATAATTGCATTTATATCCGTCAATAACTTAAGCCTTGATATTCTGATGCCTCCGCCGTTGACAGAGAAATAAACCACAAAAAAGCCGGTAATTTACCGGCCTTTTTCTTGTAAGTTAATGTATTTTATTTTACGGCATTAATAAAAGGTATCGGAGCGCTGCCGTAGATATTAACCGGTAATTTACCGTCCCATTTTTGCACGGCTTCATAAGAAACAAGGCTTTTGTTTTGCGCCAATGCTTCTGCACGAATTTGCATTGATTTTGCTTCAGCTTCTGCGCTTAATACTTTTTGTTTGGCTTCTTCTTGAACCTCAACCGTGCGGTTTTTTGCTTCTTCGGCTTTTTGTTTCGCAACCACTTTAGCCTCAATGGAACGCTCAAAAGTATCCGAATAATCAATATTACGAATGGCTACGCTTTCCAAAAGAATATGACTGTTACTCAGTTCTTTTGACAGATTCTCCAAAATTTGTTTTGCCGCTTTATCTCTGTTTTCCACCAATGAGGCGGCATCCCATTTACCGATAACATCTTTAACGCCGCCGCTGATAGCCGGAAACAAAACTTTTTGCTCATACGTGCTGCCGATTTTGCGGTGCAAATCAACCACACCGTTCGGATCAAGTGAATAGTTAATGGCAATATTGATATCCGCAGTTTGCATATCTTTTGTATAAGTTGCAAATGTTTCGGCATAAAGCTGAGTTTTGCAATCGTATTCAACAATGTTGCCGGCAACGGGAACATAAAAATATAAACCTTCAGACAGCGGTTCTTTAGAGGTAATTTCTCCCCACCATGTGCGGATACCGCGTTTTCCGGTGTCAATTTGTTTAGCGGAAGAAATCGCCAAACCGGCAACAGCAATCAATATTAACGGTAATGAGATTATTTTACCGGCTGTTCCGGCAATATTACTCGGGGTGATAGTATTATTTTGTTTCATGAAACTGGTCCTTTTCTGTTAGTTGGTTAATTTTTTGTATTTAATGCGGTGCGGATTGCAGGCATCTTCACCCAAGCGGGCTTTTTTATCCTTTTCGTATTCTTCAAAGTTACCTTCAAACCATTCAACATGTCCGTTGTCTTCATAAGCTAAGATATGTGTTGCTAAACGGTCTAAAAACCAACGGTCATGTGATGTAACCAAAACGCACCCCGGATAATTGATGATACCTTCTTCCAGTGAGCGCAAAGTATCAACATCCAAGTCATTGGTCGGCTCGTCAAGCAAAATGACATTAGCACCTTTTCTGAGCATTTTTGCCAAGTGAACGCGATTGCGTTCACCGCCGGAAAGGTTGCCGACCTTTTTCTGTTGGTCCGCCCCCTTAAAATTAAATTGTCCCACATAAGAGCGTGAAGATACTTCGTTTTTACCGAGCCAAATCATATCCAAGCCGTCAGAAATTTCTTCCCAAACATTTTTGTCGGCACTGAGTTCGTCGCGAGATTGATCAACGTATCCCAAATCAACGGTGTCACCGATTCTGATTTCGCCTGAATCCGGTTTTTCCTGTCCGGTAATCATTTTAAACAAAGTTGTTTTTCCGGCTCCGTTCGGACCGATAATACCGACAATAGCACCTTTGGGAATCTTGAATGATAAATCATCAATCAAAACTTTGTCTCCGAAGGCTTTGCTGATATGATTGGCTTCAATTACCAAATCGCCCAAACGTTCGGTCATCGGAATATTTATATGAGCCGTGGTGATTTTTTCTTTTGCTGCTTGTGACAGCAATTCATCATAAGCATTAATACGTGCTTTTGATTTTGCCTGACGAGCTTTAGGATTTTTATGAATCCACTCTAATTCAAGAGCCAATGTGCGTTGACGTGAGTTTTCTTCTCTGGCTTCTTGGGCAAGTCGTTTTTCTTTTTGTTCCAACCAAGAAGTGTAATTTCCTTCATAAGGGATACCTTGACCGCGGTCAAGTTCCAAAATCCATCCGGTTACATTATCAAGAAAATATCTGTCGTGAGTTACCATCACCACTGTGCCGTTATATTCACGTAAATGGCGTTCCAGCCATGCCACGGATTCAGCATCCAAATGGTTTGTAGGTTCATCCAACAACAACATATCCGGTTTTTGCAATAATAAGCGGCAAAGGGCAACTCTTCGTTTTTCGCCGCCGGAAAGCTTTGTTACGTCGGCATCAGCCGGTGGACAGCGCAAAGCATCCATTGCTATTTGAATTGTGCGCTCAAAATCCCAACCGTTGCAAGCATCAATTTTTTCTTGCAAGTCAGCTTGTTCTTCTATGAGAGCATTCATTTCCTCGTCACTCATCGGTTCGGCAAATTTTGCGGAAACTTCCTCAAATCTTTGTAACAAATCTTTAATTTCACCAAGTCCGTCCATAACGTTTTCCATAACGTTTTTATTCGGATCTAACTGTGGTTCTTGTTCCAAATAACCGATTTTAACGCCATCGGCAGCCCAAGCTTCGCCGTTATAATCTTTATCAACGCCGGCCATGATTTTCAGCAGTGTAGACTTTCCGGCGCCGTTGACTCCCAAAACTCCGATTTTTGCTCCCGGCAAAAAAGACAAAGTAATGTTTTTGAACAGTTCACGTCCCCCCGGCAGAACTTTGGTCAGATTTTGCATTACAAATATATATTGGTATGCGGCCATAAATAACTCCCTTAAATTTTAGTTTTCAAATTGATTGGCAAAGCGGCTGTAATTAGAATCGCGCAATGGAATTTTTTCTTTGGTTGCGGCATTTTTTTCGGCATTGCTGATTGCCTGTTTATAGGCAGCTTCCGCTTTCAAGTATGCTTCCGGATCTTTTTTGTATAAGTCGGCAGCGTTATACGGTTGGCGCGGAGTAATAACGGTTCCGTCAAACATTTTTATTTTACCGTCTGAATAAAGCACGCTTTTGAATATTTTTTGGCGATTAAACGAATAGTTTATTTCTTCACATTCGGAAAAATTATTGTTTAATATGTCCATAAAAGCGTTTGCTTTTCCGTCGTTAAAGGCATAAAAACCGTCTTCTTCCGCTTTGTCGCTGACTGCTTTGCTTTTTACAATGGCTCTGGCCAGCAATTCATACTGATGATATTTTTTTGCATGGCAAGCCAATCCTTGTCCGGAAATAGAACCGAGGGCTGAAGCTTCGTCAGTGTAACTCATTTTTTCGGCCGAAAAAGCAACTGCCGGTAACATAAGCAGACAGGTTAAGCTTAAAACAATCGTTTTTTTCATTTTTAATTCCTTATCGAATCAGGTTTGTTACATAACAATAGACTAAGCATAATGTTAAAATCTCTTCTTTACAAGCATAAAATTTTTTCTTACAATATTTTTGAAACGTCTGAAAAGGGTGTTTTGAGGTGTGCAAACCTCCTAACCATAAAAAGGTGCTGAGTTTTAAGCGCCTTGTTTCCAGTATAGCTGGAAGGTATCGGAATAAAGGTATGATTCCCGAATACGATACACTATTCATGGTTAGTAGTTTGCAACTTCCAGCCACCTGTGATAGGTGGTTATTCTTTTAATAAGAAATTGCAAAGGATTTAACCATGATTAAAAAAATAATTTTAGTATTAAATGTGCTTTTATTTTCCCAAATAAGCTATGTATATGCTCAATGTGCAGTCGGTAGAAAACATTGCGCTTCTTGCAGCGGAACATGGTATTGCGGAAGTTGTGAGGAAGGATATATTTTAGACTGGATGCGGGGGGACGGGTGTTATACATGTCAAGAATTATATGGTTCTCATTGCAAACAATGCGGAGGAGGGCGTTGTATTGAATGTGAGGAAGGATACGCAATCTCAATGCATGCATATACTTTGTCACAGGCTTGTGTTCCTTGCAAGAATGGTGTGTGTCAACAATGTCCATCCGGAAAATATTACGAAAATGATTATAATAATTGTCTGTCTTGCGGAACTGGTTGTCAAGAATGCACGAATACCGGACGTTGTTCTGAATGTAAAGAAGGATATTTATTCAAAAACTATGCGTGTGTAAGTAAAAATAACGGATGCGGAGCAGGTTTCCTGCTTTTCGGTAATAAGTGTATTCCGGAAAAAGAGGGATGCGGTGATAATGCCGAAGCGATAGACGGAGTTTGTGTATACAAAATACGTTATACCGTGCAAGAAGCTGATGCTCTTACTTCTTCAGACAATGAAAATTATATAGAGTGGGTATTTGATTAACATATACATTTCGTGAACAAAAAACAGACCTTAAATCTGATACGTTTAAGGTCTGCTTGTAATAGTTTTAAATTTAAGCATTTTCAGTAGGTTTATTATTGGCTCGCTTGCGGGCAATCGGATCTAAAATCCGTTTGCGCAACCTTAATGATTTCGGTGTAACTTCCAATAATTCATCAGCTTGAATATAAGATAAAGCCTGCTCCAAACTCATTTTACGCGGAGGAATCAAATCAATGGCTTCATCTTTTCCGGCAGCACGGATATTTGTTAACTGTTTTGATTTTGTAGGGTTAACTTCAATGTCGTTGTATTTTGTATGTTCACCGATAATCATTCCGACATAAACCGGACTGTTGTGTTCCACAAACATTGGTCCGCGGTCTTGAAGTTTCCACAAAGAGTAGGCGATTGCTTGGCCGTCTTCGCTGGAAATCATAACACCGTTCCGGCGTTCGTCAATTTCACCCTTATACGGCTCAAATTCGTAAAAAATACGATTCATAACGCCGGTTCCGCGAGTGTCGGTCAAAAATTCGGAATGATATCCGATTAATCCGCGGGAAGGTGCATGGAAAATAAGGCGAACCTTGTTTCCGATTTGTGACGGAATCATTTCTATCAATTCTGCACGACGCTGACTCAGTTTTTCAACAACAACGCCGGAAAATTCTTCATCAACATCAACAACAACTTCTTCAATCGGTTCCAACAAATTGCCGGCTTCATCACGTTTCATGATTACTTTTGGACGAGAAATTGACAATTCAAAACCTTCACGGCGCATTGTTTCAATCAAAACACCTAATTGCAATTCACCGCGTCCGGCAACTTCAAAGGTATCCGAATTGTCTGTGCGTGAAATTTTCAGGGCAATATTTCCTTCGGCTTCTTTTTCCAAACGCGCCCAAATAACACGAGATGTAACTTTGTCACCCTCGCGTCCGGCCAACGGAGAATCATTAACGGAAAAAGTCATTGTTAATGTCGGAGGATCTATCGGCTGAGCCTTGATGAAATCGGAATTTGCCACTTCCAATGCGCAAATTGTATCGGCAACCGTGCCTTTAACAATACCGGCCACAGCAACAATATCACCGGCATGTGCTTCGGTTAAAGCAACTCGGTCAAGCCCTTTATAGGCCATAATTTTGGTAATTTTAGTGCGCTCAATCTCACCTTTTTCGGAAATTACTTTTACGGTATCATTAACTTTAACGCTTCCGCTCTGAATTTTTCCGGTTAAAATACGTCCGACAAACGGATCTGCTTCCAAAGTTGTTGCCAACATTCTGAAAGGTTTATCCGGTTCACAAACAGGTTCACTTACGTATGATAAAATCGTTTCAAATAAAGGAGTTAAGTCTTTATGTTCATCTTCTAGTTCACGAACTGCCCAACCGTTTCTGCCGGAGGCATAAAGGGTAGGGAAATCAAGTTGTTCATCAGTAGCGTTAAGGCTCACAAACAAATCAAATATTTCGTTCAAAACTTCATCCGGACGCGCATCAGGTTTATCGGCCTTGTTGATAACCACAATCGGTTTTAGGCCGATTTTCAGTGCTTTACCCAGCACAAACTTTGTTTGCGGCATTGGGCCTTCGGAAGCATCTACCAGCAAAACAACACCGTCAACCATTGATAAAATACGTTCAACTTCACCGCCGAAATCAGCGTGTCCCGGTGTATCTACAATATTTATATGTGTTCCGTTCCATTCAACCGAAGTGCATTTTGAAAGGATGGTAATACCGCGTTCGCGTTCCAAATCATTACTGTCCATCACGCAATCGGCAACTTTTTGATTATCGCGGAATGTTCCGCTTTGGCGCAGCAAACCGTCTACCAAAGTTGTTTTGCCGTGGTCAACGTGGGCAATGATTGCAATATTTCTCATACTCATAAATTTATTCCTTATTTAATTTTGCGCAAAAAAAATTTGCCTTACAATAGCGCATTTTTTTTAAATTTCAAGAATTTTTGCATTAGCGGTTCATAAAAAAAAGGGCAGATAATTGCCCTTGATAAAAACATAAAAAATAACAATTAATTTCCGCCGTTTTCCAAAACTTGTAATTTTGCGGCATCATTGCTTTGTGAAAAACCAAGCCATTTTTGGCTGCCGTTAAAGCCGTAATAAAAAATGGCACCGATAATCAATAAAGCAAAAAGCAGTTTTATCATTTTTTTTCTCCTTTAGTTATAGTGAACCTGTTTTAAAAAGTTTGTAATATTTATATACCGAACCGTTGGGAATTGACCAACTGAAATCATCTTCCATGGCATTTTTTTGCATAATATGCATTGCCTGCGGTGTCGTATAATAAAAGCGTAATGCTCTTTCCAGAGTATCTGTGTAAGCATTAATATTGTTTTTCAGGCTTTGAGCCTTCAAATTGCTCCCGTATATTTTCTGTCCGTCGGCAAAAAATACATCAGTTCTGAAACCGTCTACACCATCATTTATGGTGTCAACCAATCCGCCGGTAGAAGCTGCAATCGGCAAACTTCCTTTTGCCATAGCCTCCATCTGAGTTAAACCGCATGGTTCAAAATAAGACGGCATCATATAAAAATCGGCTGCTAATTGCACGGAATAAGCAAATTGGTCTTTATATCCGCGAAAAACGAATATACGTTTGGCAAATTCACGGCTTATTTGGCGTGCATTATCTTTCAATGTTTGCAAGTCGGCGAACAAATCTTTATTGCCGGCACCTCCCAAAACAAAAATCGGAAATCCTTGCGGTGAATCTTTATACTTAAATATCATTTTTAAGATGGCGTTAATAGCAATATCATATCCTTTTTGTTCCACCAAACGGCTGGTCATACAAATAAAAGGTATTGTGTCTGCTTTGTCGGCCAAATCGGATATATCGTCAAACTTATAAGTTTCCACGAGCGGAATTATTTCGTTACGGTAATTTTCATTTTTAGCCAAGTAAGAGAGCAGGTTAATACACTCTTTTTTGTTATGCAGCTTAACATTGAGAGAATTTTCATCATAAACTTTAAACTTTGTAATTCCGAAAAATTTATTCACGGCATCAATTTTTTTCGCGTTCGGTGAAATAAGGCGCTTTTCATATCCGTTTACAATTCCGTAAAAATTGCGGTTGTTTTTGCGTATTTTCAAAACATCACGAAAATCGTAACCGAAGCTTTTTTCTTTTGAAACTTCTTCCATATAGTTTTTGGAAACGGCAATAATGCGGTCGGCTAAATGTATATTGCAAGATGCCTGATTGTAAGTATCGCCTACAATTAAAGTATTAGCTGTCCGCGGATTACTGTTTTTTACGGCTTTGGCATTTTTCAGAACGATGGTCGCCAAATCCTCATAAAGTGAATTAAGAATTTTTGCCGTATTTGCATAATCCCAACCTTGATATCCGAGATGGTGAGCAATGTGAATAATCGGAATATTACGTAAAGTTTCCGCCTCATTATTGTTCATTCTTCCGGCATAAACTTTTGCCAGAGTAAAATATTTTGTAAGTCCGGATAATGCACCGCTGTGCCAGTCATTGGCAATCAAAATATTCGGTGCGGCAATATTTTTATTTTTGTTTAAGGTTATGTTTTCCAAAAGACAATAAACGGCTTTGGAAAGAAAGGCAAAACGCTCTACTTCATCTATGTGATTTGCATTGAAAATATAGCATCCGTCTTGCGCCGAAGGATTCTCCGGAGCCGGATTAATGGTAAAATATTTATTGTTTTCCAAAAATAAATAACGCACACCGTTAAGTTTGCCGCCGTAAACCGTGACTTTGTTTTGCAAAAGTCTGTTTTGGCGCCCCAAAAAAGGAACGTCATAAGAAAAAATTTTTTTCAGTTCAATGGAAAAACCTTCGGCTCCGACATAAACACCTTTATCAAAAGTGGCTTTCTTTTTGCCGGTAAATCCAAGGTATAATGGGGTTATAATGTTTATTTCGTGTTTATCTGCGGAAAAAACGGAATTAAAGTTTTCGGGTAATTCCGAACCAACCATTCCCAATCCGCCGCATTTCATAAAAGTTGCCGTTTCCGCCGTAATCATCCATGCATTGATTATGCCGATTGCCGGCCATTGCTCACTGTTTAAACATTGTTGTTTTGCCGTATTATAAATCTGTTTAAGAATCCTATCCCTCGGAATAGAGTAAGTAATATTGAATTTTCTCTTATTAAATCCGGTCGGTAAAAAACCGAATTTTTTTGGGTGGATAGAATTTATTTCAAGGGTTGGCATTTTTTTACTTTCTTCATAATAAGTGTTTGTGTGAGATTGTAACACTTAATTTTGTGTTCTTCAACAAAAAAGAATTATGTCTCTTGACTTGTGAATGAATAATCACTAAGTTCATAATATATACAGTCAAAATAAAACTTTTAAAGAGGATGAGATGACTAAACATAAAGAAAATGATAACGAAAAATTTGAAGATGAAATTGAAACGGAAGAAGCTCAACCTGCCGAAAATAGTGAAAATCAGCAGTCTGCCGAAGATGAAATAAAACATCTGCAAGAAGAAAATCAAAAGTTGAAAGATTCTTTTCTCCGTGCTTATGCAGAGGCTGAAAATACAAAAAAACGTTGCGCCCAAGAAATTGAAAAAAATTCCAAATATGCAATTTCATCTTTTGCCAAAGAATTGTTGGTTGTTGCCGATAATTTATCACGCGCACTTGATGCGGCAGATGACAATGTGCGTAAAAATTGCGAAGCTATGATTAAAGGTGTGGAATTAACACAAAATGAACTGACAAAGGTTTTTAATAAATTTGGAATTAAACGAATTGAAAGTATGGGAAAAGTTTTTAACCCTAATTTTGAACAGGTTGTGCAAGAGGCAGAGAGTGATAAGCCTGCCGGAACCGTGATTTCTGTTTTGCAATCCGGTTATATGATTAATGACCGTATTTTGCGTGAAGCTATGGTAATTGTCAGTAAGGGTAAAAAATAAATTTGCTGAAAGTCAAACCGCCGGCATGAAGAAAAAATACCGGCGGTTTTTTGTTTCCGGATTATATCGGGCATTTTTTTAGCCATTATCGGATGTGCTCTTCTTTCTGTCATTCCCGACCTGATTGGGAATCTCGGCTACTGCTTTCCTTATCGTCATCTTGAACCCCGAGCGGAAGCCCATCTACCGTCATCTTGAACCCCGAACAGAAGCCCCTCTACCGTCATCTTGAACCCCGAGCGAATGCGAGTGGGTGTAAAGATCTCATGTTTCAGGAACGGAGTTTATTGTTATGCACTGCATAAAAACACACACTTTAGGGAGATTCCCACGTCGCTACGCTCCTCGGAATGACCGTAAGGTAGGAAACGTCATTGCGAGGGAGATTCCCACGTCGCTATGCTCCTCGGAATGACCGT
>JAFUTN010000043.1 GCA_017484225.1 Alphaproteobacteria bacterium | reverse complement strand
CAGTGCGTAACAATAAACTCCGTTCCTGAAACATGAGATCTTTGTTCAAGGAGATTGCGACGGTCGTTTCACTCCCTCGCAATGACACTCCATACCTTATGGTCGTTTCACTCCCTCGCAATGACGTTTCCTACCTTATGCTCATTCCGAGGAGCGTAGCGACGTGGGAATCTCCCTCAACACGTGACTCTTACGGTCATTCCGAGGAGCGTAGCGACGTGGGAATCCCTCAAGATGACGGCGGATATTTTTTTACTCAAAAATCCACTCAATCATATTTTCGGTATCGTTACTGGTTGCCTCGTCAGCTTCCGGTAGAGAGTAACGTTTGCGGTAACAATAGCCGTATTCCAACGAATAATTGGAGTTTGTGCATTTGGAACATCCTTCGCTTGACCAATATGAACATCCTTCAGGTGCCTGTTCAAATTTATTTTCATCTGCCACAATGGCTGCAAGACGTGAGCGACATGCTTCAGTAGCTGCTTCATTGTATGTCGGATCTGTTGAAGTTCTACACGAATCTATAATTTTCTGCGCACAATCCTTCACCGCACAATATATTTTTCCATTAACAATACTTGTTGAAAAAAATGCATTACCTCCAATACTTTCAACATTATCCGGAATTACCAGTGTTCCGTCAATTTTTACAAAAAGAAATGCTCCGCTGCCTATTCTATTTATCAAATCAGATACAATAATATCCCCTTGCAATGTATTTACTCTATTTCCAAAAGAATTCCATCCATTTGCCGGCAAAACAATGCTGCCGTTTTTTCCGGATATGGTAGCCCCAATACCATTAAAAGCATGCGTACCTATGCTTTTAAACTCTCCGTCAATAATCACATTTTTTATGGTAGGCAAAGTGTCTTCATAGTATTCAGAGCTGAACTTTCCTTCAACAACAGATGAATTGTTGCCTGTAGATGTTACATACAGAGTTTGGGAAGTTATGTCATAAGTGTAAGAACAGTTTGTTCCGCAACTTCCTTCGTTCGTCCACTCCTCCTCAAAGCAGCCATATTTGCAGTTTGCAAAACAGTTGTCTGCGATTGCAAGACATAATACTAAATTGAAAAATCCTAAATGTTTCATTTCAAACATCCCTTTCATTAAATCAAAAAAGTTAACAAAAAAGCCACCGAAAATGGTGGGCGGATGTTCAGAAACCGTATTTAGCTAAACGGCTCGGCGTTTTCGTGCCTATAAGCCTTATTGCACCGACATCCGCTCAAAACAGAATGAACGAATCATCGGTTTAAACCTATAAATCGCAAATATGCGACCAGCTAAATAAAGGGTTCTGACGCCCTAAAGTGTGTTTATTCCGCACTTCAGGACGATTCTAACAAAACGAAAATAAATTGTAAAGGATTTTAATTAATTTAAAATAAATAAGACTCTCTTTGCAGAGAGCCTTATTTATCAAGGATATAATCCTTTGCGGACTAGTTGGCTTTTTTCAAAGCTTCGCCTAAAGCTTCACCCAATGAAGAACCGCTGGCAGTGTTGGAATATTCTTCCAAAACTCTCTTTTCTTCATCAAGTTCCAAAGCTTTGATGGACAAACCAATCTTAACGTTTTTCTTGTCAACGGAAGTGATTTTTGCTTCAACCACATCACCTTCGTGGAAGTTTTCAGGGTTTTGCTCACTTTTTTCTTTAGACAAGTCTGCTTTTTTAATGTATGCAGTCAAGCCTTCAACGTCAACAGTAACACCTTTGTCATCAGTATCCTTAACGATAACTTTAACAATATCACCTTTCTTTAAGTTAGCCAAAGCTTGGGTAACATTGTCTTCGGAAAGTTGTTTAACACCGAGACTGATACGTTCTTTTTCAATATCAACATCAATGATTTTAGCTTCAATGTCTTGACCTTTTTCGTAGTCTTTAACGGCATCTTCGCCGGATTTTTCCCAAGAAATGTCAGACAAGTGAATCATACCGTCAATTTCGTCTGTCAAGCCGACAAACAAACCGAATTCGGTAATATTTTTGATTTTACCGTTGATAACTGATCCTACCGGATGCTCTTCAATGTATGCAGCCCAAGGATTTGGTGTGCATTGTTTAATGCCGAGGCTGATACGTCTTTTATCTTGATCAACTTCCAAAACTTTAACTTCAACTTCTTCGGAAGTAGAAACGATTTTACCCGGATGGATGTTTTTGTGTGTCCAGCTCATTTCGGAAACGTGAACCAAACCTTCAATGCCGTCTTCTAATTCAACGAATGCACCGTAATCGGTAATGTTTGTAACCTTACCTTTGCAGATATTGCCAACCTGATATTTGTCGGCAACTGCCTGCCATGGGTCATTTTCAAGCTGTTTCATACCAAGGCTGATACGTTGATTATCTTCATTGAATTTGATAACCTGAACTTTAACATTTTGACCAACAGTCAAAACTTCTGCCGGATGGTTAATGCGTTTCCAAGAAATATCGGTAACGTGCAACAAACCATCAATACCGCCCAAGTCAACGAATGCACCGTAATCTGTGATGTTTTTAACAACACCGTCCAAAATGGAGCCTTCTTTAATACCATCCATCAGTTCTGCTCTGGCTTCTGCTCTGGTTTCTTCCAAAACAACACGGCGAGAAACAACAATATTGCCTCTGATTTTATCCATTTTCAAAATTTGGAACGGTTGAGAAATTCCCATCAACGGAGAAATATCTCTAATCGGGCGAATATCAATTTGAGAACCCGGTAAGAAAGCAACAGCACCGTTCAAATCTACGGTGAAACCGCCTTTTACGCGACCGAAAATAATACCGTTAACACGTTCGCCGGCGTTCATTAATTTTTCCAAATCAGCCCAAACTTCTTCACGGCGAGCTTTTTCACGTGAAAGAACGATATTTCCGTCTCTGTCTTCGTATCTGTCTACCAAAACTTCTACAACATCGCCGGCTTTAAGCTCCGGATTTGTGCCGAATTCTCTCAAAGGAATACAACCTTCGGATTTAAGACCGACATCAACGGTAACAAAATCCGGAGTAACTTTAATGATTGTTCCTTTAACAACTTTTCCTAAAATGCCTTCATCACCGAATTGTTCATTCAACAAATCTTCAAAGTTTTCTTTCATTTCCGGCATTTTAAATTCTGTATTTGTCATATATTTATTTTTTTCAAAAATTGCCAACCCGAAATTAAGTGGGCGGACTTGTGCGAAGTTAAACAAAACAGCTTATTCAAACGCACCTTTGAATAAACTGCTTTGTTTATACATAATTTTTGTGTTTTTTCAAGTGTTTTTTTATGATTTTTGCCGAAAAATATCTGTTTACTCAAAAATCCACTCAATCATATTTTCATTGTCATTACTGGTTGCCGCATCCGCCTCCGGCAAGGTATAACGAAGTTTTATTATTTTACAGTATCCTTGATTTGTCGGATAATATCCCTCCCAACAGCTATCCACACAGCCTACGCCGGCTTGCACAAATTTATCTCCGCAATATCCGCATTCACCATTTTGACAGTTGGAAAGTTTTGATGATTAAAATACATTTTCTCCAAAAACCACATCTTTTGATAATCCTGCATATTCCAAACTTGGAGTTGCTTGAAATGCAGAATTTCCTAAACTTTGCACATTGGGCAAATCTATACTTGTCAAAGAATCTGTATGATAAAAGGCGGCATAACCGACAGAAGTTATATTTTCCGTTCCCTTAATATCTTGCAAATTATACGCTCTCTTAAAAACTCTGTCTCCGATACTGGTTACATTGCCTTCAATAACAGCATGAACTATATCCTTACCATACCAAGGCGCTGTAGATGCTGTTGGACTTTTCAATTTATAATTACCCATCGGCCCCTCACCTGATATGGTAAGAGTTTTTGATGTCTCATCATAGGTGCATTTAACGCTGTCACTATATACACCATCAGTTGCCGGTCCGCAGTTCCATGTTTCGGCTGAACTCTCATAAGCAAAACATATCACAACCCCAAACATTAGTAATATTTTTTTCATCATCATTTTTCCCCTTAAAAAATTACAAAAAAAAGAACCGCCAACAAAAGAGGCGGCGGGGAGTTAGCAAATCATATCAAGGGTAATGACTCCTATAGCCTTTAGCATAAAAAATGCTTGAACATACACCATAGGCTCCCCACCATAGCGGGGAATTCCGGATACAAAAAAACAGCATCCGAAGATACCGTTTGGTATCTCCCTTGATAAGAGCCTGCTAAAGCTCCGAACCTCTCTTTTAAAGGTTCTCGGTAAAACTACTTTACCGTGAATTCAGGGTATCAAAACTCAGACAGATTGTAAAGAATATTTTTTTTAATACAAAAAAGCGGCATTGCAGAGATGCCGCTCAAAAAAAAATATTGTTCTGCCGTTTACAAATCGGCGATAATACTCATGGATATGATTTCATCCGGTTCATCAACCATTCCGCTTTGACCGCTGCCTTTTTTCAGCATATCAATAAATTCCATTCCGGATGTGACTTGTCCCCATATCGTGTATTGTCCGTCAAGCCATGGGCAATCATTGTAACAAATGAAAAACTGACTGTCTGCCGAATCCGGATTCATTGCTCGTGCCATTGATGCGGTTCCTCTGACATGGCGATTGCGGTTAAATTCGGCTTTCAGTTTTTTTCCGCTGCCGCCGGTTCCGTCTCCGCGCGGACATCCGGCTTGAGCCATAAAACCGTCTATTACGCGATGAAATTTTAAGCCGTTGTAAAATCCTTCACGCACCAATTCCTTGATTCTTTTAACATGGTTTGGTGCTTCATCCGGCCACATTTCTATCAAAACATCACCATATTTTGTTTTGAGCAAAATTGCATTTTCGGCATCTTTTACGTTGTATGAATGTTTAATTTTTTTTGCTCTGGTGTCACTCATGCCGAGTTTTTTCGTGTCTTTGTTTTCCAGATTTTTTGTTGCCGGTTTGGCAATATTTTTTGTTTCGGTTTTACCTAATAAATTAGACATTTTCATTCCTCTCTTTCAGAAATTTATTGTTATCTTTTATTTAGGAAGTTATTTCTTCAGATTCAAGACAAAATCAATTCTTTCTTCCGGCGAAAGATTCTTAGGGTATTCTTTATCAATTTTTTTCAAAGCTTCAATCAGCCCTTTACCGTTTGCAATCTGAACGGCAAGCCCCGGTCTGGCATTTAATTCCAACATCATCGGGCCGCGGTCGCGGTCAAGCACTATATCCGCTCCCAGATAAGCAAGTCCGGTCATTTCATACGCTTGAGCGCCTATCAGCAAATGTTCGCGCCACATCGGAACTTTGATACTGAATAAATCGGCTCCGGTATCCGGATGAATTTTTATCGGCACATTATGGCAAACGGCTTGCAATGTTCGGCCTGTGTGAATGTCTAATCCGACGCCGACTGCGCCTTGGTGCAAATTGGCTCTGCCGGCAGATTCTTTGGTGGCCAGTCTGGTCATTGCCATTGCCGGATATCCTTTATACACAATCACTCTGACATCGGGTATTCCCTGATAACTGTAACTTTCAAATGCATTGCTGAAGTGAACAAGTTCTTCTATCAGAGCAACATCATACTGTCCGCCTAAGCTGTATAAACCGCTCAAAATATTTGAAACGTGCTGATATACTTCTTTAAAAGTGAGCTTTTTTTCGGAAGCGGTGATGAATATTCCGTCAGAAAATTGTTTGATGACCAAAACGCCTTTTCCGCCGCTGCCGTGAGAAGGTTTAATCACAAATTCACTATGCCCGCTGACAATATCCGGCAAATCTTTAACCTGATATTGATGTTCAATTACTCCAATCATTTTCGGGGTATTAATATTGATTTTATTGGCCAGCATTTTTGTCTGCACTTTATCATCCACCAGAGGATAAAGCGAGCGCTTGTTACATTTTGAAATCACTTTGTAATTGCGGGCATTCATGCCTAAAACGCCGATTTCATGCAACTTTCGCGGATATGAAAAAATCTTTAACCAATTCATTGCTTTTTCTCTTTATCTACCAGCGGGGAAAAACGTTTTAACTCGGTTAAACGATATCCGGTATATGTTCCGAGCAGCATAATGATAAATAAAATTACCAAATTCCATTCATTGAACGCAAACATTATGTGGCGGATATACGCACTGCTGATTACGGCATAAGTGATGATGGCAACAATAACGCTGTTAAAAATTTGCTTAACCGAATTACGGATCCCCTCTTCTTCCCAAGTAATGGAGGCTCTTTCTATAATCCATGCCGTAATGATTATCGGGAAAAATACGGCAGATTCGGCAATACGAAAATCCATGTTATACCCTATTGTGGTGAGCACTTGCATAATTAAAATTACAAATACCACAACGGCGGAAATTCTCGGAACCAATAACAGATTCAGCTTTGTAAGCATCACTCTGAGCAAAAGTCCGAGTCCGATAATTAAACCATAGCAAAGCAATCCGGGGATAAAACCGGTTTTCACCAATGACATGGCAATAAGCATAGGGGTAAATGTTCCCATGGTGCTGATACCGATAACATTGCGCATTAACACAACCAATAAAATGCCGAGCGGAAATATCATCAGCCATTTTAAGGTGTTTTGTTCAATCATCGGCAAATTATATATTGTGTAGTCAAAAATTTTGCTGTCTTCATATTTTGCACGCCGTCCGGCCATTTTGAAAGATGATGACAGAGCTTTCATTACCGAAAAATCTATTTTTGAAGATTTGCCGCCGCTGACATCTAACAGCGAGACATTACCGCGTTGAAATACAACAAAATCTTTCGGCAGACCGGTATTACCGGTATCTTTGTCATAAACTATCCATTTGCCGTTTTCGTAGGTTTCAATCATCAGGTCGGCAGAAGCCTCGTTTTTACGCTCACTTAATTTTACTCCACGGATAATGCGGGCGTGAATCCCCTTATATGCCAGCATATTGATAATCAAATCAGACATAATGCGCTGATTTTTTTTGACCGGCAAAAAGGCATCAACCTGAGGGTTTAACGGTTTTTGGTTGAACAGCAAAATAATCCGTTGCGTGTCGGAAACCGCTTCAGTGTTCTGCGCGGCTAATTCCCATATTTCCTCGGCCATTCCTGCTTGCTGTTCATCTTCAAAATGAACAACCGGTTTGCCCTTCGGAGCATCTTCTCTCAGTTTTCCGCTAACCTCTGCATTATCATAAATCATCACGCGATAATATATGTTTTGAATTTTTTTCCGCGGAGCCGAAGTTATTTTGATGCGATTTGCAACATTGTCTTTTAACGTTTCATAACCTTTAGCCAAAACATCTTCACTTAATATTTTATATTCATCACCGTTACGAGGAGTTGCCAAAACAACCTCTATATTTTCGTTCGGTAACGGTGTAAAAGAAATATGGGCATCAATGGTCCAAACATCAGTTTTTTCTTTCGGATTTATGCTAAAACCCCAATGTGTTATTTTGTAATAAGTTGCCACACCTGCAAAGCCGATGGATAAAAGCAAAAACAGAGTTAAAATACCTCTGACGGAAAAAATTTTTTTCATTAGTTCTAGTCCTTATTTTAAAGTGTTTGACAAGCTGACATCAACCACCATACGTCCATTTAAGATATTGCGTCCGACTAATGTCTGATAATCAAAATGCGGACGTTCGGCAAGAGTAAACTCGGCCTTGAATTTTTCTTTGCCCATTTTAACATCCATTTCCACCTGCAGACGGTGTTCGTCATCACCGATACGTTTGATACGAATCCGTTTTGCCAGAGGTTTTTCAAAATGGTATGTTTCTTTTGTTTCTCTGTTTTCCACATCAAAAGATACCCACTTTTCACCATCGCGCTCAAATCTTTTGATATTAATTGCATCAAGAGAAGAAGTTGTGGCACCGGTATCTATGCGCGACAAAAAAGGTGATTTCATCGGCAAAAGATAAATCGGCTCAACTTCTCCTATAACATTGTTCGGATGAACGACAACAACTTTTTCCTGTTTTGCCGTATTAGGCACAATTCCCGGAACAATTTTAGTGTTTTCCTTGGCGCAACCGGCCAGTCCGGCCAATAATATAAAAGTTAAAATTTTTCGCATATCAAATCCTAAATAAGCTACAAATATTTTTAACAATTTAGCTACTTTTTTTCAGGATTGTCAAAGGAAAAAAAAGTTTTTTTAAAAGAATAAAGTAAGGCGCAATGTTCCGGCAAATCCGTAGTCTGATTTATCATTTAAGGCAGGATTAAAATAAATTTGCAAATCCGGTGTGATTGTTGCCCATTTTCCGATACCCCATGCCCAATATGTTTCCACAATTTGCTCGGCTTTATGAAAAACGGGTGTGCCGACGGCATTTTCATCTATGCTGTTATAGGCATAAGCCAATCCGATTTGATCCAGCTCGTTACGATTGAGCGGATTATTATACACAATGCCGGCAGTATATGATGTATCTATTGATGCAACACTGCCGTTTACACCGTTTATTGCGGCAAAAACATTAAATTTTTCGCTGATAAATTGCGACAAATTAACCGACCATCCGGTTGTGGTTTGCGGTTGTTCGGACACGGCCGGCTGGTTATACACCATAACGGAGTATTGCCCTTGTCCCAAACCTTTGATTGTCGGATTATATGATATTTCACCGAAAGTGGTATAGTGTTTGTCATGAAAACGGTTAAATCGGACACCGGTTGCATCTATGTTGCTTGCATCCTGCATACCCGCCGTCAAGGTTAATTCTTTAAATTGTGTTTGCAAATAAGCGCCCAATCCGGCAGAGGCATAAGTTGCCGTGGCATTTTGCGACAAAGAGTAGTTAATAAAGTTAACCTGTTGGTTTACGTTGTATTGAGAGCCGTCAAAATTATATAGAGAATATTGTCCCAATCCCAAAGTCAGCCATTTGAATTTATCCGGAAACTGATAAGTGAAATAAAGTTCGGAAAATTCTTGAGATTCATCAGTGAAGTCATTTATCGGTGTTACCATGCCGGAATTGCCGCCGATATCATTTGCATCATGATGTCCGTAAAAAATACTGTCATAAGCAAAATTCAAGGTTCCGGTTCCGTATCGGTTGTCAAATGTTGTCCAACTGAAATACGGATACAGATAAGATTGCACGGCATTGTGGCTTCCGCTCGGTGCGGTGCGCTGCCACATCAAAGAATAATCAATTCCGTAATCAAATCCGTATGTTGTGCTGAGATAATTTTTAAATTTTGAATATTCATCACCTAAAATTTCTGCCGGTGAGGCATTTGCCGCCGTGCTCAAAATTCCGAATGAGGCAGACAGCAATAATAAGTATTTAAAATTTTTCATTTTGTTTATCCTTAATATTTGTTTTTACTGACCTCATATATTCATTGTTCGGCAAAAAAAAAGAGGCCGCGTTATGCCGACCTCAAAAAATTTTTATTTTTGTCTGCTTATTTTTTTACATTTGCCTTTACATAAGCTACTTGTGAGTGTTCGTCACAATATGTTTGGCCGGCACGGACTTTCTTGCCGCAAAAGCAAAAATCATCATCACGCGGATCACCTATCGGCCAACGACAAGTATGACTGTCCAAATCAACAAGCTTAACATTCCCGTTTTTATTTTTTTCTTTGACGGTTTCTTTTATTTCCGGTGCTTCCGGCTTTGTTTCGGTTTGCACCGGTTTAACAGCATCTTTTTTCGGCTGTTTTGCCGGCTCTTGGGCTATGGTTTGTTGATTTTTCTCCGGTGCCGGATTTTCCGGTTTATCTGATTTCTTTTTAATCGGCGAAGGGCGAGCCGTCAAACACAAACGGTGAATTTTTCCAACGATGGAATTTTTAGATACATTCAATATTTTAGCTATTTCATTTGCAGTCTTACCCTCTGTCCACATCCGGCGAAGGTCATCAACCATTTCTTCCGTCCACGCCATTTTTATCTCCTAAAATTCAACAATATGCCGAAGTGTACTAAAATAATCATTTAGAGTCCAGTACATTTTAATAAAATATGCTTTTTTTTTGTAAAAATTCAGGTATATTAGACATAAAGGAGTAAAAGATGAAATTTGTGCGCTATTTGTTTTTACTGTTATTTTTATGTGGGGCAGCGGTGGCGCAAACTCCACAGAAAGTCAGCATATATGATGTTGATTTGAAAGAGCAAACACCGTATCTTCCGAAATTTTTGAAAGAGTATGAAAAAGCAAATTCTCAATTTGATTCACACTATCGGTTTCGCTGGCGAATGTCGCCGGTGTTTGACAGATCGTTCAAAAATACCATACGGAATTTCGGCACAAATGAAGCCCGCATAGATAACGAAACAGAAAACAGGCTACTGCTTGAGCTTAAGCGTATTCCAAAAGAATTTTATCCTTATTTGGGACCGAAACTGCATACTCTTCCCGGTCTGTCGGGCAAAATTTTGGATTTGCCGGGGATAAAAGAGACAAAACATAAATTTCCGGAAAGAATTGCTTCCGCATTCCGAGATATTGAGGGAATAGAATATCTGTCCCCGGGATTATATATTTTTTTGATGCCGGAAGTTTGGGGCGAAAATTTGGATAGTATTGAATTTCCGAATATGTCCAAAAAGCGAAAATATCCGATAAATGCCAGAGTTGATCGGGCAATTATGCAAAAGGCAATGAAAAAAATAAAATTGTCTGATTTTGTGGGGAAAAATCCTTTCGCTACGGCAAATAAGGGAATACGCAATTTTAATGCCGGAAAATATACCCCTTTGTCGGCAGCAGATGTGCAAGCCGTTGCCTTAAGCTTTGATGAATTGAATAAAATGAATGATAACTTGGAATTTTTGGTTCAGCTTATTTCCTTTAATTCGGTTATTAATTATTGGGATGAAAAAAACGGCGTCAACCCGAATGTTTCTTATCTGAAAACCGTGGTTAATCCGTGTCAAAGTATTGTGCGTAAGTTTCGTTGGCTCGGAAAATATGCCGAATTTCAAGAAGCTATCGGCAAACAGGGATTTGGATTGGAAGATTGGGCATATACGTGTGATAAAACGGTTAAGGCATACAGAGTTGCAACGCTGTATCCGCAAGGAAATGTGGCATTAAAGGCTTTGCAAACGGGGTATTACGATAAGCTGATATCTCCGTATAACTTTACGCGGGAAGAAAAAGAATTGCAGAACTATTTTATGAATGCAATTTTAGCCATGTATGAAACCACGGAAGCGGATGTTGATGCCGTAAGACCAAATCTTTCGTTGCTTTCACAAAAATTGCCGCAGGCAGGCACGTCTTATTTGGGTTCGCCGTTTGTCTATAATCCTTAATTTTTTATAAAAAAAAGGTTGCAATTAATAAATATAAAATGTATAAACCTATCAGTTAAAAAATTTTAGTTTAAGAGGATAAAATGGCAAGAGTTACTGTTGAAGACTGCATTGATAAGATTCCTAATCGTTACGAATTAGTTATGGTTGCGGCTCAGAGAGCCAGAGATATATCTGCCGGAGCACCGTTGTGTGTAGAGCGTGACAATGATAAAAACTCTGTTGTATCATTGCGTGAAATTGCCGAAAACAAAGTAAGTATTGAAGATTTGCAAAAATCTTTGGTTATGGGACAACAGAAGTTTGTTGAAGTGGAGGAACCTGAAGAAGAGGAAGTTGAAATTCTGGCAGCAGAAAAAGAACTCTCTGAGCTGGATTCTCAGTTCTCCAGTGACATGATCAGTGACGAAGACTTAGTCGGCAATATGCAAATTCACGGTTCGGATGATGATGACATTGATTTGGATTCTGATACCGCTGACTTGGATTTTGACGACGAATCGGATTTTGAAGATACGGGTTTTGATGACTCTATGGATGATTCCGAAGATTTTGATTAAATAAAATTTACTCAAGTTAACCAATAATAAAACAAAACATATTATATAGGTGGTATGTTTTGTTTTTTTGATTAAACAGGGTTGAAAATGTTAAGACAGTATGAACTTGTGGACTTAGTGAAATCGTATGATCCGTATGCTGATGAAGATGCATTGAATCGTGCTTATGTGTTTGCCTTAAAAAAACACGGCTCACAACTGCGAACTTCGGGAGATCCTTATTATTCGCACCCGATAGAAGTGGCCGGTATTCTGACTAAATTTAAGTTGGACTGCTCTTCAATTATTGCGGCATTGCTGCATGATACGGTAGAAGATACCGATACAACCCTTGATGAAATCAAAGATTTATTCGGAGAACAGGTTGCGCAACTGGTTGACGGTTTGACTAAATTGGCGATGATAGAACATAAATCCGGAAGCAGCAAGCAGGCGGAAAATTTCCGCAAACTGCTTTTGGCTATGTCGGAAGATATCCGTGTTTTGCTGATAAAATTGGCAGATCGTTTGCACAATATGCGCACTCTTCATTTTTGTGATCCGGAAAAACGCGCCCGTATTGCCAGAGAAACTCTGGATATTTATGCTCCTTTGGCTGAACGTATCGGTATGCAGGAAGTCAAAGAAGAAATGGATGAAATTGCGTTTGCCGAACTTTATAAAGATGCGCATGATTCCATTGTTGCCCGTTTGAACTTTTTACGTGAACAGGGCAGCAATATTGTTCCGAAAATTATTAAGCAGCTTGAAAAAGACATGGAAGATAACGGTGTAAAATGCACTATTACCGGAAGGGAAAAAAGTCCGTATTCCATTTGGCGCAAAATGCAGTTGAAAAATGCCTCGTTTGAGCAGCTTGCCGATATTATGGCCTTTCGTATTTGTGTGGACAGTGTTGCCGATTGTTATCAGGCGCTTGGCATTATTCACAGCAAATATCACATGGTTCCGCGTCGTTTTAAGGATTATATTTCAACCCCTAAGCCCAACGGCTATCAGTCGTTGCATACCGGTGTAATCGGGCCGTTTGATGTCAGGATTGAGGTGCAAATCCGCACTTATGAAATGCACGAGGTAAACGAAAAAGGTGTGGCGGCGCATTGGGCATACAAACAAGGCCAGCGCACGGAAGGCAAAAATTTCCGTTGGATACGTGAGCTGCTGGAAATTTTGGATCAGGCACAGATTCCGGATGAGTTTTTGGAAAACACCAAGCTGGAAATGTATAATGATCAGGTGTTCTGCTTTACTCCTAAAGGAGATTTAATCGGTTTGCCGATGGGTTCCACTCCGGTGGATTTTGCGTATGCCATTCACTCAAATGTGGGTGATACTTGTGTCGGAGCAAAAATAAACGGAGAAATTAAGCCGCTTCGCACCATTTTGCACAATGGTGATCAAGTTGAAGTTTTAACTGCAAAAAATCAACATCCTTCACTGGAATGGGACAGATTTGTTGTTACCGGAAAGGCTAAGGCCGCTATTCGCCGCTATGTTCGTGCCAATAAACGTGAGCAATTTATTACTTTAGGGCGTGAGATTATAGAAAAGTTGTTTAAGGCCGAAGATCAAAGTTTCAGTGAAAAAGAATTGGTTAATTATTTGTCTTCCTTTGAGGCAGAAACGGTTGATGATGTGTATGCCAAAGTCGGCGAAGGACTTGTAACCGGTTGGGATGTTTTAAGGATTATGCATCCGGGATATCGCCAATCTAAGCTGGAAAAGGTGGTAAACTCAATCAAACTTCCGGTGTTTAAAAAAGATAACAGCGGTAAAAAAGATGCCTTAAAAATCAAAGGATTGATTGAAGGAATGGCAGTGCATTTCGGCGGTTGTTGCCATCCGTTGCCGGGAGACAGAATTGTCGGTATTGTTACAACCGGAAAAGGAGTAACGGTTCATACCGTAGAATGTCAGGCTTTGAAAAATTATGAAAGTGAACCGGAAAGGTGGTTGGACATTGAATGGGGAAGCGAAGCCGAAAACGAAAAACATACAGCTCGCCTTAAACTGATGATAAGCAATGAACCCGGAGCTTTGGCCGACGTAGCAAATATTGTGGCAAAAGCCGGTTCAAACATTATTAATTTGAACATTACCTACCGCACCATGAGTTATTATGAAATTTTGCTGGATTTGGAAGTTAAAAATGTTGAACAATTAAACTCCATTGTTATGGTGCTGAAATCGTCCAAAAATATCAGCTACGTAGCGCGTGCAAACCAGTAAAGGAGGCAAAAAATGATTATCGGTCTCGGTTGTGATGTGGTAAATATTGAGCGTCTTAACAAATCCCGAGAGTTTGTGGAGCGTTTTATGCAACGGATTTTGGGAGAACATGAATTCGGTGAAATAAAAAAAATAACGGATTCCCAAAATCTTATTTGTTCATTGGCTAAGAGATATGCGGCAAAGGAGGCTTTTGTTAAGGCACTCGGAACCGGTTTCAGAAACGGTGTTTATTTGCGTGATATTGAAGTTTTGCATAATGATTTGGGCAAACCGGTGTTAAAAGTAAACGGGATTGCCAAAACTTTATTATCGGTAAACGGAGACAATGTTTCGGTGCATGTTTCATTAAGTGATGACTATCCATACGCGCAAGCCGTGGTAATAATAGAAAAATAAAAAGCGCCGCAAATACCCAAACGGAGTATATGCGGCTGAAACTTTAATCAAAGATACGGATCATATCTGCATTCGGCGGATATCCCGATAAGACCAATCCCGATAAGACACAGCACGATTGTTTCTAGGGTGATGCCGATTACTATCGGTGTCCAAACAAGAGGATAGATGGCAACATCCATAAAGACAATCAGCGCTATATTGCAAACAGTCCATGTTACCAACTCGGTTCCGAAATATAATTCTGCCTGACACGGAGAATACAGCATGGCGACAAACAACAATATCGGCGCAGCAACGGCGGCGACAATTTGCAACCAGAGTAAATCGGTGAGCATAATAAGTTCAAAACCGCAAATCAGTGACAATGCAGAAATTACTTGTATAATTTCCGCAGCACGTTTTTTGTAAAATTTTTTTAGCATAGTAATACTTTTTTACCAACGATAGCCAAAAATAATATCCATAGCCAGACCCCAGATACATATACCGATATACAGCGTCACGAGAGCGACAACAACAGTCATGGCAAACAGCCAGATGTTTACCCACGCATACACAGCAACTACGATAGCCAGTATCATAAAACACAGCAGATAGAATACCGACAAATCAGTCAGTTCCAAACAGTAGTCATTCTTATACTTCCAACGACGGACACAGTGTCGGCACAGCAAAAGAAGTAGCACATCTTCCGCGAGCAATGCCAAAACAACCGATAAGGCATGATACTTTAAGGATGAAAAGGTTACCCAACTCCAGTCAAATACAAGAGCAACGGCAGCAGTAGCAAGCGCAAAGAGAATTAATAACAAACGCCCTTTGCCAAAGGTAAAAATTTTTTGCATAATTTTATGTATTAATAGTAAGACATTCGTTCTCATCTTATATCATTTGTCCAAAAAATCAACAAAATTTTGGTGGCATTTAAAAATAAAAAGCGCCGCAGACATTCCCCCGAAGGAAAACAACTGCAGCACTTTTTTTTTGGATTCAGCTTAGAAACCAAAGAACGATAGGACGTTCTTGTAGAATACCAAGCACAGCACTAATGTGAGCAACAAAACCCACATCATACCTTTGTTAAGATAATATCTAACAAAGGCTACTATGGTAACTATATATATCACCTTGGACGAAATATCCAAGGCACCGCCAAAGAAACGGTGATCGGCTCCGAGGCTAAGAAGGTAGCCAATCAGTAACCCGATCAATAATGTCTGGATACCAGCCCAAACATCCCATATTCTGTTACCATAATTTTTCTTTACATTAATTGCCACGGCAATACCTATGACAATCAAAAGAGCTATAATCCAATTACTCATAATTTCCTATAATTTTTAATTCAATGGACTCTAATTTTAACACAAAAAACAAATTTTGGCAATAGCAAGATGCCGCAAAAATAAAATATCCGGCATAGTTATTTCCCGCCCTGCCCCAAAAGTTTGTGCCGTATTGAGGAACAATTTGTTCTTGACATTCGTAATACACAAATTATCATAATTACAACTTTAGGGAGTGCAAAATGAGAAGATTATTTTTGATTTTAGGACTGATTTTGAGCATAAGCACAAATGCTCGGGCTGAACTGTATCATGGCATTGATATTGATGCCGTATACGAAAGCAGCGAT
>JAFUTN010000042.1 GCA_017484225.1 Alphaproteobacteria bacterium | reverse complement strand
GATTCCCACGTCGCTACGCTCCTCGGAATGACCGTAAGGTAGGAAACGTCATTGCGAGGGAGTGAAACGACCGTCGCAATCTCCTTGAACAAAGATCTCCTGTTTCAGAAACGGAGTTTATTGTTACGCACTGCATAAAAACACACACTTTCTTGCTTTAAAAAGATCTTTACGGGGATTTCGCTTATCGCTCAACCCCTCAAGATGACAGCGGAATATTAATTTGCTGAGATTATCGGTTCGCTAAAGCGCCCGATAATGACTTTTTATTCAAAAATCCATTCAATCATATTTTCGTTGTCATTACTCGTTGCCGCATCTGCTTCCGGCAAGGTATAACGTGTGCGCGTGCAAAACCCGTAATATGAAGTATATCCTTCCGGACACGAAGAAACACATCCTACACCTGCTTGAACAAATTTTTCTCCACAGTTCCAACATTCGTTTGTTGTGTCACAATGTGGAATCTTTGTCCCGCCAAAGACTGAACGATTATGGCCATCTATTCCAAAAATAACATTTTCAGGTATATTGATATACTCTATTTCTGATTCTAAAAAAGCAGTATATCCTATTTTTTGCACATTAGGTAAATTAATGCTTTTCAGACTCGTATATGAAAATGCCGTATTTCCGACACTAATAATATTTTCTGTGCCTTTAATATCTGTTAAATTATACGCATGTTTAAAAGTTCTGGATCCGATACTGGTTACGTTGCCTTCTATAACAGCATGAACAATGTCCTTTCCAAACCATGGAGCCGTGGAGCCATTATCCTCTGTTGAAGCATAATTTCCCATTTCACCTTCGCCGGAAATTGTTAAAGTTTTTGTTGTCTCATCATACGTGCATTGGACACTGTCGCTGTATACCCCGTCGGTTGCCGGTCCGCAATTCCATGTTTCGGCTAAACTCTCACCGGCAAAACACACAACAATCCCAAACATCAATACTACTTTTCTCATCTTTTTCTCCTTTAAGCAAAATTTTTAAAATAAAAAATCGCCTCATTTTCGGAGACGATCGGGGAGTTGACAAATCATGTTCTGAGAAATGACTATTATGGCCTTTAGCTTAAAAAAATAAACTTGAACATACGCCACAATCTCCCCGACCAACGCGGGGATTAAATACCAAAAAAAATAGCATCCCAAACGGATACCATTTCAGGTATCTCAGAACAATGAGCCTGTCACAGCCCCGAACCTCTCGGTTCTAAGATAGAGAGTTCTCCATCTCTGGAAAATATCATGACAAACAATTTTAAATTTGTAAAGATTTATTTTAGCGATAAAACAAAAAAGGAACTCAAAAAAGAGTTCCTTCTTCATGTAAACGGGTAGAACGAGACAAATGTGCAGTGATTTTTAAGCGTGGTACACAAAATAAATCGGCATGACAGAAAACAGTGGAGAGCGTCGAGTAAATACGCCGAAAGTCCCTTGAGCGGTGTACAAAATTAGTACATAAGCAAGGGACTTTCAAGTAGTTACCAGCTATACACTGTTTTTAATTATTTTAATATGGATTTGCCGGCGTAGATAGCCATATCTCCCAACTCTTCCTCAATGCGGATAAGTTGATTGTATTTTGCCATACGGTCTGTTCTGGACATAGAACCTGTTTTGATTTGACCGCAGTTGGTGGCAACGGCAATATCGGCAATCGTTGTATCTTCCGTTTCACCGGAACGGTGTGACAAAACGGCAGTGTAACCATGACGATGAGCCATATCAACAGCTTTCATAGTTTCTGTTAATGTGCCGATTTGGTTAACTTTAATCAAAATTGAGTTGGCAATACCTTTTTCAAAACCCATAGCCAAACGAGCCGGATTCGTCACAAACAAATCATCACCAACGAGTTGAATTTTGTTGCCCAAAGCGTCGGTCAACAGCTTCCAACCTTCAAAATCATCTTCAGCCATACCGTCTTCAATGGAGAAAATCGGGAACTTGTCGCACAAACCTTTGTAATATTCTACCATTTGTGCATTGGTGAAAGATTTTCCTTCGCCTTCCATTTCATATTTGCCGTTTTTATAAAATTCGGAAGATGCGGCATCAATAGCCAAAACAACATCTTCACCCGGTTTATATCCGGCATCTTTAATGGCGTTAACAATAAAAGTTAAAGCTTCATCGGCAGATTTCAGATTCGGGGCAAAACCACCTTCGTCACCAACATTGGTGTTTTGACCGGCAGCCTTCAAATTCTTTTTCAATGTTTGGAAGATTTCTGCACCCATGCGAATTGCTTCTTTAATAGAATCGGCAGAAACCGGCATAATCATAAATTCTTGAATATCAATCGGATTATCGGCATGTTTACCGCCGTTCAAAATATTCATCATCGGAACCGGCAAAGTGCGAGCCATTGTGCCGCCCAAATAGCGATAGAGCGGAAGTCCGGCTTCTTCTGCCTGAGCCTTTGCAACAGCCAAAGAAACGGACAAAATTGCGTTTGCACCTAAATTACCTTTATTTTCACTTCCGTCTAAATCAATCATAGTTTGGTCAATGTTGATTTGATCTTCTGCTTCATAGCCGGCCAAAGCATCATAAATTTTGTCATTTACGTTATCAACAGCCTTAAGAACACCTTTACCGCCAAAGCGAGCTTTATCACCGTCACGTAATTCAACAGCTTCGTGAACACCTGTGGATGCTCCGCTCGGAACGGCAGCGCGTCCGAATGCGCCCGATTGCAAAACAACTTCGGCTTCAACAGTAGGTGTGCCGCGAGAATCTAAAATTTCGCGAGCGTGAATATCAACAATAGCACTCATTTTTTTCTCCTATCTAACATAATATTAAGTGTTGGCTATAACTTAGTTTATTTTGTGTTAATGTCAAGACAAAAGAGTTTTATCGGCAAATTAATGTTTATCTTGAAGAGTTGAGCGGTTAGCAAAATTTCCGTTCGGGGTTCAAGGAGATTGCGACGGTCGTTTCACTCCCTCGCAATGACGTTTCCTACCTTACGGTCATTCCGAGGAGCGTAGCGACGTGGGAATCCCCATAAAGATCTTTTTTTTTGCAAGAAAGTGTGTGTTGTTCAAGGAGATTGCGACGGTCGTTTCACTCCCTCGCAATGACGTTTCCTACCTTACGGTCATTCCGAGGAGCGTAGCGACGTGGGAATCTCCCTCAACACGTGACTTTTACGGTCATTCCGAGGAGCGTAGCG
>JAFUTN010000041.1 GCA_017484225.1 Alphaproteobacteria bacterium | reverse complement strand
GATACCGCCGAGATTTCCTCCCGAACCCCAATCATCCATAGGAGAATTTATTAAATATTCACGCAAATGTTCCGGCAGAATAATATCGTATTTTTCCACAAATTCCTGCTCGTTGTGAACACTTGGCACACCCCATCCAAGCGAATATGGATAAACAACATTTTGAGCAATCAGTTGAGGATTATTGGTTTTAATTAAGTCCTTAAACTTTTTGACCGATTTTTTTATATGCTCATAATATTCTGCGTCACTTATTTCAGCAATAGCAATTTTTTCAGCAACTGCCGCCAAACTCCACAAACAAAGTCCCAAAATCAAAGCAAACTTTCTCATTTTCACACCTCTCTTAAGGCTATTGTAGATAATAACAGTTAAGATATATTAAAGGGCATAGTTTATAACTGCCAAGGCTATAGCTGCAGCCGAATGGACTCAGATTTTTTTAATCGGGAGCTTGCCGTTGTGTCCGCCGTATCCTTGTCCGATTGTGCGCCCGATACTCATGATTTTCATCCCGACACAACTTTTGCAATGCAAAGGTGTGTCATCAACACAAATTTTGCCCGGATACAGCTCATAAAATCTGCGATATTCGCCCTCGGTTACATTTGGCATTACAACATTTGCTCCACCTCTTAAGGCCATAATTCTTCCTTGAGGGTGCAGGCTTTCCATTGCTGTGGTGGCCGGAATGTTAATGTCAGGCATCATAATACGCATAACAGCCATGGTGCGTAAAGCCAAATCCAGCGTTCCGCCGGCTTCATCTTTAAGCGGAGTTTGCGGATGCGGAATAAACGGACCGATACCGGCCATATCTATACCGATTTCTTTGAGATAAATCAAATCTTCGGCAATAGATTCAATACTTTGATTCGGTAAGCCGACCATAATACCGGAACCAAGTTCATAACCGAGCTCTTTTATCATTAACAAACATTCATGACGATGTTGCCAACTCATATTAGGATCAAGACGGTGATATAATTCCTTATCGGTGGTTTCAATACGCATCAGGTAGCGGTCTGCTCCGGCCTCGCGAAAAGCTTTGTAGTCGTCATAAGAGCGTTCGCCGATACTTAAAGTTAAGGCAACATCAAACTTTTTGACTTTTTCAATGATATCGCACATTACTTTTTGCGAAAAAAACATATCTTCGCCGGATTGCATGACTAAAGTCTTAAATCCCATTTCGGCAGCTTTACGTGCCGTTTCCACCAATTCATCCGGACTCATGCGGTAACGGTGCAAAAGTTTATTATCTTTGCGGATTCCGCAATACATACAGTTATTGCGGCAAATATTAGAAAATTCTATCAAGCCGCGCAAATGAACTTCATCACCGACGTATTGTTGGCGAATTTTGTCGGCTTTTTGCAGTAAATTTGCTTGTCCTGCGGTGTCGTTAAGTAAATTAACAATTTCGGCTTTGCTCAACGTCATGATAAACTCCTTTTTGTCCCATTTTATACAAGGACAAGTTATTGTCAATTTAAAAATGCGGAAGGCGTCCGAATGTTTTTGCAACACTCAAACGCCCTCCTTTTTTTAGGAAATTTTCTCCTCTGCCCATATCATGGAAATCCACGACTTGATGTCGTTGTTTGCCATGATATATACTGCCAGAAGCACCGTAAACATGATGCCTGCGAACATGGCAGCAAGGCCGAAAAGAACATTCAACAACACCATCTCAGCTGCCATAGTGGCAACCAAGGTGATTCTTTTTTTCTCGCAGCAGGCAAGGATTACCGCTGATGCAACGACAATCATTCCTGACAGCAACATTAAGATGCTGTTATCAGGTTCCTGCACACTGTCAGTAAAATAGATATTCTCTGACACTGCCAGCATGACGGCAAAAATAGCCATTACCATGCTTACAAAAAAAATCTTCTTCATAATTATTTCTCTCGGGCTTTAACGAGCGTTGGCCTTTCTTTATATGTTATACATAATCTCTAATTAATGGAATTTTATTGTAGCGCGTAAATCTAAAAGAGTCAACAAAAATGGACAGAACCGAAGTTCTGTCCGTAAAATACGATATAAAAGATTACAATTTTTGCGGTGCGTTCGGAGAAATACGAATAGTTTCCGTTTGACGAATCACAATAGGTTCGGACTTATCGCCGTTTTGTGCCTTAAGTTCTTTTAAGTTAAAAGTATAATCTTCCGGTTGAGCATTTTGCGGTTTCGGATAATTGTGATGAACAACATATCTTTTAAGCGGCGGCATTGGTTGCGGATCGTAAACTTCCGGAATAATTTTCCTGTTCACGTCATAGTTTGTTGTAACATAAACTTTGGGTTGTGTCACGCAACTCGGAGTCGTGCAAGCCGAAACAGCCGGTTGCGGTTCAATCGGTTGAGATTTTTCATAATAGCGGTGTCCGCAGTAGCATCCGGATGTCAGCACGCAGGCAAGCAATAAACAAATCTTTTTCATATTTTACCTTTCAAATATTATTGGAGTCAGGTCAAATTGTTAACCAAATGTAAACTAAGTTTGCGAAAATAGCAACATTTAAATAAAAACATCTTGACATTTTGTCAGATTCGTGTAAAAAAGCACTCGTATTTGCTATTGTTGTGTCTCCATGGTATTTCCCCGCAACGGTGCGAATGTCTGGTGAAATAGGTGAGATGAGGGTAGTCTTATACCGGAATCTGTATCCTGTAAAATGGAGAGGTGGCAGAGTGGTTTAATTAGAGCGGTCTTGGAGTCGTAGCGCAGCGCAGACGGGCTGACGAGAAAATCTCTAAGATTTGCGAGAGAAGCCTAAATCGTCGCCGAAACGAAGTTTCGGAACGGTTTTCTACCAGAGCCTTCGTTTTAATGAATGGAGAGGTGGCAGAGTGGTTTAATGCAGCGGTCTTGAAAACCGTCGTGGGAGCGATCCCACCCAGAGTTCGAATCTCTGCCTCTCCGCCAATTGTTGTATGAAGTGCCCTGAAAGCGGGCACTTTTTTTGTTTGAAAAACGAACCCCAAAACCGATTTCTCTCCGTCATTGCGAGGAGCGGTGATAACTGCGACGCGGCAATCTCCCTCAACCAGAACAAGTGCTAAAACGCATAAGATTGCTTCGCTACGCTCGCAATGACGTTATGGAAAAAGAACGCGCAATGACGTGCCGGTGAACGCTTGCAATTACTGCAAAAAAAGCCGGTTTTGTAACAAAAAATTAATAAAAATATTATGGACTTATTAACAGTTTTGATATATACTACCATTATAGTATACTATGCTCGGGAGATTTATTATGAATATCAATACATCAAAGTCTGTAAAATATCTTATAGGCTTATGTGTCGCGGGCTTATTTGCCTGTGGCGTATATGTGTCTTTAGCGTATGCGAATGTGTGCTTCCTACCAAGTGGAATTTGTGACTTCGGCGAATCAGAAGTACATGAGTTTGTATTCACTGAACCGCAAGGCGAATGCACCGGTGATATTGAACAAGATAAATCAAAATGCTGCTTATTATCTCCCCTGCCGTATTTTAAGTGCGAACAATGTGACAACGGGCGTTTTAAATGCGAAGAACAATGTATCAGTAACGACTTTCAACTCATCACAAAACACGGAACCCGTCGGTCGGAGTGTGTTTGTAAAGGTGATGCCTGCGGCAGCATACCGACAGCCAACAACAACAAAGATTTACGCGATAAGCATTGTTCGGTCTCGCTTAACAGCTGTGGTTTATGCCCTGAAGGCAAATGTGTCTGCAACGGTGAAAAGTGCAGTGATAAAAACAACGGCAATAAAATATATGCGTGCACAACCGACAAAACCAATAATTGCGGCAATTGCCCGACAGACCGCGGCGCTTCTTGCGAGTGTGTAAACTGCTGTGACGTTTTCGGCACTGATTGGTATAGCGATTCTGACAGAAAATGTAAATTAATCAACCACACAAAAAATAATTCAACTTGCTACAAACCATATGATTGTACTTGCCCTGAGGAATTTCCGGGAAGTCAGAAAGGTGATGATTGTCCGAACGGTCAGATGGCTGATTTTATCAGCAATGCGGAAAACGGTGATGCATGTTACAAATGCAGAAGTAGAAGTAAAGATTGTGCGGATTATTCGGACAACAACGTGACATACCACGAATCTTACAGTGACCGCAATGAGATGTGCCAAAACTATGAGACCGTGCAATTGAACGACAGAACATGTTATGTATACACCAACCGTAGTTGTGAGACCGTATTCTCCGGCTATTCCGGTGTCAGTTTATTCTTGAATAATGCCAATTTAAGAGAGGGTTACTCCGATTGCTACAGTTTTACGGAAAAACAAGATTGTAAAAATTATGTCGGCAGTTGTTTTCTCGGTAAAAAGAAAACTTGCGAGGAAAAAGGATTGTTATCTTCTCAGCCGAACGGAAAAGTTTGTGATGCCATATCTGCTTGTGATATGACCTGTTTTGATCCGAATACCTGCCGCGTTCCGGGGCCGGGATGTATTGAAAACGGAGGTCAATTTGCCGAAAACAAAAGCCAACTTCCTTGCGAAGAAATCTG